>CAYWHT010000709.1:0-2408 GCA_964458135.1 uncultured Saprospiraceae bacterium
TCCAGAACTTCCGAGACCTTGTCGACGATGATTCCCACTTCCACATCATCGACCCGCATTTTCCCCTCATTCGCAATCAGGGCTATCTTCCGTCAAATTATCCGGTGGAAAATTACCGCGCCAAAGCCCGGGAATTGGGCATTACCGGGGGCAGTCTGGTCTCCGGCTCTTTTCAGGGGTTTGACCAAAGTTATTTGCTGAATGCCTTGGCGAAGTTGGGACCTGACTTTTTTGGTGTAGCGAATATCCCTGCGGATTATTCGGTAGAGGAGCTCCGCAAACTGGATGCAGCGGGTGTTCGGGCGGTTCGTTTTAATCTGAAGAGAGGGGGTTCGGCCGGTTTGGAACATATGGTCCGGTTATCGAACGAACTCCATCACGCGTTTGGCTGGCGCACCGAGCTATACGTGGAGAATAAAGACCTGTCCGCCTTGCGCCCCCACCTCCACCAACTACCCGCTTTTTCCATTGATCATCTAGGAATCACCAAAGCCGGATTGGACGATCTGTACTATTGGGTGGAGCGCGGCGCCCGGGTGAAAGCCACGGGCTTCGGCCGGATCGATTTTGATCCCTTGCCGGTAATGCGAACAATTTATGCGCGTAATCCCGGGGCATTGATGTTTGGGACGGATTTGCCGTCTACGCGGGCGGGGCGGCCGTTTGCTGCGGAAGACCTGGTGTTGATTAAAAATCATTTTTCGCAGGAGGCGCAACGGAGAATATTGTGGGAGAATGGGTGGGGTTGGTATGGATTAGAAGGTAGGGCGTAGGATTTTTGCGGCCGTAACTGCCTTTTGCTAAATCCTTCGATCGGCCAGCAATGCTGACCGACCGTAGAAGGAGCGCAGTAGGGTGGATAACCGGATTTGAACCGGCGACCTCTGGAACCACAATCCAGCGCTCTAACCTGCTGAGCTATATCCACCAGATGCTTGCTTTGTTTTAAAGCGTTGCAAAAATAAAATAGTTCCCGAAACTACGCAAGCGCTTTTGCGGTAATGTCTGCTCCGGATTTAATAATTCCCTCCTCCGCAGCCTTGGCGCCTACGCCAACATCTTCGCCATCGAATCCTTTATGGATGAATTGGCGGAAAAGGCGGGCGTCGATCCGCTCACCTTCCGGCTGCGGCATCTGAAGGATGTACGGGCGGTAGAAGTGGTTAAGGCACTGCAAGGCATGGTGGAGCAAGAACCGGTAGGAGAGGAAGAAGGCATTGGCTACGGCTTTTCCCGCTACAAAAATACGGCCTCCTACTGTGCGGTGGCCGCGAAGATGCAGGTGGATACCGCTAACCAGGTGGTGCGCCCCCTCAAAATGTGGGCGGTCATCGAGGCCGGCGAGGCCATCAATACCGATGGGCTAAAAAACCAGACCGAAGGCGGCATGATCCAGGCCGCCAGCTGGACGTTGCTGGAAGAAGTACAATTTAACCGGGAAGAGGTAACCAGTCAGGACTGGGCGACTTACGCCATCCTGCGCTTTGATGCGGTGCCGGAGACCGAAGTTAAGGTTATCAACCGCCCCGAACTTTCACCGCTGGGCGCCGGAGAAGCAGCACAAGGGCCGGCGGGCGCCGCAGTAGCAAACGCGGTTTACCGGGCATACGGCAAGCGGGTGCGGGAATTGCCGGTAGGAAAGGCGCTTTTGGGTTAGGGAGACCTGGCAGCCGGAAATTCGTCAAATGATGAAACACCGTTTTAAGGGTTTTCTGAGGTGTTTTCAAAGAACATCCAAGAGATAAAAGGCAGAAAATGAGTATACAAGCTTCTTTTTTATCCATGCAATTTTGTTAATATTTTTGCATTGCATTACTAAGGCTGAAACAGCAATCAGCGCCAAAACAATGATTAAACTTTTTTTCATCGAGACTATTTTTTATTTTTAGTTTCGAAATATTATTATGATTAATTTATTGGAAATTTTAAAATGAGTAACCGATTAAAAAAATATGGCCATTACCTCGTTCTGTATCAATGTTATAAAATTCTTCCAGTCTATAACTAAAAAAAAGTCCATGTTCATTTTTTAAACTTTTGATTGCCGTTATTCCATAGTCCCTCTCATTAGGAAATCGTTCAAATGTAGCCGGGTCTCTTATGAAGAACCATTCAAAAAATGGACGAATGATCCATGAAGATTCCTCATCCGCCGGTATAGGGATATCAATTCCTATTTGATAGCGTAACCGTCTATAGTTTTCTCTTGTTGAGCTGTCTCCTTCGGTGTAGAAAAACCGCCATTCGTATTTCAGTCTTTGCCTCAAGCTAATTTTCGCAACGATTGGAATATTGTATTGAAGAGCCGTCCAAGGACGCACTTCAAAGAAGTTTGTGATATCTCTGTTGAAGGTGTATAGTCTGACAACCCAAAATTTGTGAATTCTGACTTGCTCTTTTTAGCTTCG
>CAYWHT010000710.1:0-2400 GCA_964458135.1 uncultured Saprospiraceae bacterium
GCTACGATGGTCTAAGCAAAATGGGAGAACCCCCCGATCAGATTTTTGAAGGCCCCTTACCCCGGCAGTTTTTTATCAAGACCGCCGACCTCCGCCCCCAGCCTACTTCCCTGAACATTTCCCGCATACGGGAAGAGATCAGTAAAGTAGAGGGCGTACGATTTATCGATCAGCTGGTGGTCCGCAAGGATGGCGTACGGATGCGGGGTGACGAAGTGCCTGTCAGCCCAAATGCCTATCTGGTGCTTAGCCAGGAGCTGCTATCGGAAAAAGAAGCCGGGCACCCCTTGCAGTTGTTCCGCAACGGCATTCCCGTAAAAGTGGACCTGCCTTACAGCCAACAAGTGCTCAATTCCATAGTTGCGGCGGAACGCGAACAATACGCTCGCCAACTGGAATGGGAAGCGCCTCCGCGCAAGACCACCAAAAACCTCAAGGACATCCGCGCTTACTATTCCATCCAAAAACTGTTTCCCCTCATCTACGGCATCGGCCCCTACGGCATTCCCGACCGTAGTTTGAAAGTGCGTAAAGCACAAGCCAGGCAATTGAAGGCTTACTTATCGCTTTTTGAATTGATTATGGCCTGCTATTTGGCCCAATTGGCGGGACTTAAACGTTTCTTTTCCCTGGAGCAAGCAGAAGGACCTTCCTACTATACCCAATTCCCCTTCGATATTCCCGATGTAGATAGCATTCTCCGGCAGGTTGACCAAGGAGAGGAAGAAAATCGACGCCACCGCATCCTACAAATTACGGAGGCCTTGATGGCGGAGTTCGATCCCCACCGGAAGCGTAAGGGGCGCATACTGGATCACCTGTTGGCCCGTTTTGGCATGGAAATAAGCGAGGAGACCACCTCCCGGGGCAATGGTAAAGATTTGGGCGACGAGGATTTAACCGCCCCCCTTCTGTCCGCAAAGACCCAATTCCTGAAACAGATGACTACCCTGAGCCGGGACCGCTTCCGCGCCTTTGACTATACCCGGCCGGCCTGGGGTACGGAAGCCGGAAACGTATCCGGGCTCCAGCAACGGCTAGCCGTCTACTTGGGCGCGGCACCCGCCAATCGGGCCCTTTCCGATCTGGAAAGTTTTGCCGGTTTCGACCTTAGCCCTACGGCCACCGAGGAAGAACGGGAAGATAACCTCAAACTGTCCTTGCGGGAAATGCTGCGCTTCGGCACCCAAAAATACCGGTATTTTGTTACCATCGACGAAGGCGCCAACGAATACGCCCTATTCTTCCGCAAAACGCCCGAGGCCTCCCCCGCGAATCTGCGCCCGATTTACCGGCCCGGTTCGGCGGAGGAGGCCGCACGGGAAAAATGCTACGCCTTCCGGGATCGCCTGATCGACAAGCTCCAACGCATCAATACCGGCAGCAAGGGCTTTTTCCTGATCGAACATATATTACTGCGCCCCACGCGGGGCCGCAAATTTAAATTGGTATTGCGCCTTACTATCGAAGCTCAGCAAGAGGAGGTCGTTTTCGAAAGCCCGCAAGCCGAAAAACTGGAAGTGCTGCGCGACCTGGCCGACGATTTGCTCATTTTCGGGTCGGGTGATAATTACATCTACGAAGCGGATGCGGAAGATGCTTATTATATCTACATCCGCCAAGATGACCGCCGCATATTGCGTTCCCGCACCCGCTTTTCCGGTCGGATGGTGGGCACGATTATCCGGCAGGTGAAGGCGCGCCTCACCGAAATACGAGACCGCCGCCCCACAGAAATTAACTACCTCATCGATTTTGAAGATGAAAAAATCGCGGGCCACGAAGTAAACAGCTCCTTCTATTCCGGTCAGATCAGCCTGGTAATGCCCTCCTGGCCCGATATCTTTCAGGAAAACAACGATTACCGCAACTTCTTCGAAAGCCTGGTGATGGCTAATGCGCCCGCCCACCTAAAGGTCCATCTGCGCTGGCTCAATGTGAGGCAGATGCGTCGCTTTGAAACGATTTACCGGGAATGGCTATCGGCGAAAGCCGCAGTGGAGCCGGCTTCCGCGGAAGGTTCCAGAGAACTGGATGACCTATCCCTACAGCTTTTGGAATTCCTTAAAGACTAATTCGCGCCTATGTCGTTGCCGGAAATTATTATCCAGCGGCTTCGTTTTGAAGTTGATCTGGCATTGGAGCAACAGGCCGATACCCTGTATGAGTTGGCCGGCCGGCTTACCCGTAAGGATCTGCCCCAAGCACTGGAATCCTATTTCACCGATTCCGGTATGCTTAATATGCAGTCCCTGCGTGTTGACCGCCTGGAACTCGACCTGGGCCGGGTAAGCCGGCAGACCTTCGGCCCCCGTCTGCTTCAAGCCCTTCGCACCCAGCTCGACCGGCTTTTCCGTGAACAGGCCGTCGCCTACTCGCCGGAAACCGCCGACCTTCAGC
>CAYWHT010000711.1:0-2382 GCA_964458135.1 uncultured Saprospiraceae bacterium
GCCTTGTCGGGCAGGTAGCGGTCGGTGATGTAGCGTTCCGACAGTTGTACGGCCGACAGAATAGCGTCGTCCTTGATGTTGATTTTGTGGTGCGTTTCGTAGCGCTCCTTCAGGCCGCGCAGGATGGAAATGGCGTCCTCCACGTTGGGCTCGTCGACCAGCACTTTCTGGAAGCGGCGTTCCAGGGCTTTATCGTTCTCGAAGTATTTCTGGTATTCGCCCAGGGTGGTGGCGCCGATGGCGCGCAGTTCGCCGCGGGCGAGGGCTGGTTTGAGGATGTTGGCGGCGTCCATGGCGCCTTGCGTCTTACCGGCGCCCACGAGCACGTGGATTTCGTCGATGAACAGGAAGATTTCGCCTTCCGCGCCGCGCACTTCGTTGATGACGGCTTTGAGGCGCTCCTCGAATTCACCCTGATATTTGGCGCCCGCGATGAGGGCGCCCATGTCGAGGGCGTAGATTTCTTTTTCGCGCAGGTCTTCGGGCACATCGCCGCTGACGATGCGGTGGGCGAGGCCTTCTACGATGGCGGTTTTACCTACGCCCGGTTCACCGATCAGCACCGGGTTGTTCTTGGTGCGGCGCCCCAGGATGTGCAGGACCCGGCGGATCTCCTCGTCGCGTCCGATGACGGGATCGAGCTTGCCGCTGCGCGCCCGCTCGTTGAGGTTGATGGCGTACTTGTTGAGGGCATCGTAGCTCTCTTCGGCGCTGGCGCTGGTCACGGTGCTTCCCTTGCGCAGCTCCTGGATGGCGGTCTTGAGGTTGGCCTCGGTCAATCCGCTGTCCTTGAGCATTTGTCCGGTCTGGTCGCCACCGGTGAGGATGCCGAGCAGGAGGTGCTCCAGGGCGATGTATTCGTCGCCAAAGGTTTTGAGGTAACCATTGGCTTTTTGCATGACCTGGGCGGTATAGCGCGACAGGTGCTGCTCGCCGCCGGACACTTTGGGAAACGATTGCACGATGCTGTTGGTAGCTTGCACGATCGCATCGAGGTTGACGCCCAGCTTTTTAAATACGAATGGCGCGACACTCTGGTCGACCTCCAGGATGCCCTTCAGCAGGTGGGCCGGCTCGATGGCCTGGTGGCCGTATTCCATAGCCAGCTGCTGGGCGCGCTGGACGGCTTCCTGGGCTTTTATGGTTAGGTTGTTGAGATTCATTGCTTTATGTTGATTTGTTTATTCATTGCGGTGCGTAGGATGATTACTGTGGATGAAAAGGGCCGCCTCGCTATCGCGAAGGGCCAGAAGGTAGCGCCTTCAATTGACGCATCAGCCGGATCATTTCCGTGAGCCGCTCTCTTTCTTCAATGATTAAAGGTTGATCATCTCTTATCTGCTCACCTTTTCTTTTTGCATTTCCTTCAATTCGCGGAATCGTTTTTCTTCTTCCGGACTTAGGTTGGTCGGTATTTTCACGTGGATGTTGACGAGCAAGTCGCCGTACTGATCTGGTTTATTGGTTCGGGGCATGCCTTTGCCGCGCAGGCGCAGGGTTTTACCGCTGGAGGCGCCGGGTTTGATATTGACGTTGACGTTGCCCGAAAGGGTGCTGATGGTCACTTTGCCGCCAAGGACGGCCGTGTAGAGGTCGATTTCCTGATCGCGGATCAGGTCATCCCCCTGTCGGTCGAAAACCGGGTGGGGTTGCATTTTCAGCCTCAGGTAGAGGTCGCCCGGCTGGGCGCCTTGCGGTCCGGGTTGTCCTTTTCCGCGCAGGGCGATCTTTTGGCCGTCGTAGGCGCCCGGTTTGATGCGGATGCGCAGCTTTTGGCCTCCCAGTTCGAATACTTTCGGATTTCCGTAGTAGGCGTCTTCGAGGGTGATGGGCAGTTCGGCCTGCAGATCGCGACCGCGCGCTTGCCGGCGGAACTGTTCGGCGAATGGATCGCCGCCGCCGAAACCTCGTCCGAAGAAAGCTTCAAAGAAATCCGAGAAGCCGCTGCCGCCGGAGAAGAATTCGCCGGGGTCGCCCTCGAAATAGAAGGTGCGGCCCCCGCCGCTGCCGAATGGGCTGCCCTGGCCCTGGTATTGCGACCAGTCGCGTTCACCGGCCTGCTCGTAGGCCTCCCAATTGGCGCCGAGGGTGTCGTATTTCTTGCGCTTTTCTTCATCACCCAGCACCTGGTAAGCTTCGTTGACCTCTTTGAATTTGGCCTCAGCTTCCTGATCGTCCGGATTGCGGTCCGGGTGGTATTTCATCGCCAGTTGCTTGTAAGCCTTCTTGATGTCGGCTTGCGAAGCATCCTTGCTGACTCCCAAGGTGGCGTAATAGTCTTTGTATTGCATAATGTTTTTTGTGTTACGAATCGCGAGTTTTCGGTTGATCTAGTACACTGTGTAATAAGTTCTTTGATGTTTTGGGAGGGGTATTTTGGCG
>CAYWHT010000712.1:0-2360 GCA_964458135.1 uncultured Saprospiraceae bacterium
GAGGTGTAGGGCTTAGCCCACTGTTCCGGCCCCAGGCGGCTTTGGAAGGAGGTCGTGTATTGCTCTGCTGACAGCCCCAGCTTATTGACGATGGCGCGGGTCGTGGCGTGGCACTGAGCCGAATAACAAAACTGATTGACCCGGCCGATATTTTGGCAGCAATTTTCCCGCTTCAGGCAATGCTGACCGGAGGGATCGCCTTTGCGGAGTTGCCGCTGCGGCAAGCCGTGGTAACTGAAGATGATGTGGTCGTAACTATCGAGATCGAATTGCCGGGCATTGTCGGCAAAGATTTCGATCATGCCGTCGTGATCGTAGTAGGAGTTGATGAAACGCAGGTTGGGAATGACTTCCTGTTGACGCAAGCCGCGCATCACTTCGTCGTGAACCGATCCGGTAGTAGCCGAAGCGTACTGCGGAAACATGGGGACGACGATAATTTCGGAGACCTCCTCGTTCATGAGCTCCTGAATAGCGCCGCCGATGGAGGGATTTTGGTAACGCATGGCCAGGCGCACCACGTAATCTTCGCCCAGTTTTTCCTGCACGCCATCGCGCACCTGCTCTCCGTAGTGTTTAAGGGGCGAGCCGTTTTCCGTCCAGAGCATCTTGTACAATTTGGAGGAGCTAAAGGAGCGGAAGGGAGCTATGATGCCCCTTACGATCAAGTTGCGGGACAGCCAGGGATAATCGATGACCCGGGGGTCGAGCAGGAATTGCTTCAGGTAACGCCGTACTGCCGGTACGGAGGGATCGTCGGGGGTGCCCAGGTTGACGAGGAGCACGCCTTTTTTTCCGAATTGCGCCATAAAAGAATAAGTCGTATGCTTTGTTAAAAACTTTTTGCGGAAAATTAATAACAAAGCAGGCGGCGGTCGGTTTATAAATACTTACCCATAAATGTCAAAAACCGGTAAACGGTTCTACATTTGCAGCCGTTCGCGGTTTCAAACCGGTTCACTAGAACTCGTTAGGAGTTTGCTTTTGATGCCGAAAATGACCAGATTTGGGTGCTTGCGAAGCCATTTTTGAGCCTCCTATGCGAAAAAATGGTGAAAGGAGGTGTTCCATTGATGGTCATTGGCAGGCCAAAGGGTAAACCCCGTGGAATTCGCAGAGCGACTATTCCACAGGGTAAACTCCCAACAAGTTCTTAATTACCAAGAAAAGCTATATATGAAAAAACCGTTAATCCTGGTCACCAATGACGACGGCATCACCGCCCCGGGCATCCGTAGCCTGGTGGAAACGGCGCAATCGCTGGGCGAGGTGGTTGTTGTCGCTCCCGACTCTCCACAGTCGGGCATGGGGCACGCCATTTCGGTTTCCGACCCGATTCGCCTGCATCCGGTATCCGTTTTTGAAGGCGTTGAAGCCTACGAATGTTCGGGTACGCCGGTAGATTGCGTCAAGCTGGCCAAAAACGTCATCTTGCACGGTCGAGTACCCGATTTGTGCGTTTCGGGGGTCAATCACGGTTCCAACGCCTCCATCAACATCATATATTCCGGTACGCTTTCGGCCGCCATGGAGGCTTCGCTGGAAGGCATTCCCTCTATTGGTTTTTCTTTGCTGGACTTTAGCTACGATGCGGATTTTGAATCCAGCAAGCCCTTCGTCCGTCAAATCATGGAATTCTTGCTGGAGCATGGCCTGGATCAGGGCAACCTGCTCAACGTCAACATTCCGGCCCTGTCCGGCGAGGAGCTCAAAGGCGTCAAAGTCTGCCGGCAAGCCAATGCCCACTGGCGGGAGGAATTCGTGGAGGCCGAAGATCCGCGCGGCCAGAAGTACTATTGGCTGACCGGAAAGTTCGTCAACCAGGACGAGGGCGAAGATACCGACATTTGGGCGCTCGAACGGGGCTACATTTCCGTGGTGCCCTCCATGCACGACCTTACGAATTACAAGGCGCTGGCCGGTCTCACCGGCATGGAGGACATCCGGCAAACCCAGCGAGAAGAATTATGAGAAACGACCGCGGCAACATCTGGATCGGCCTGTTTACCGGATTGGTATTACCGCTGGCCGGCTACGCCCTGATCTGGCTGATTCTGCAATCCCTGGAACCGCTGGGACTGGTGAGCAGCGAGGGCTTTGCGCCCAACTTCCGGGAACGCACCGCCGCCGTGCTCGCCATCTGCCTCAACCTTATCCCCTTCAACCGCTGGCAACAACAACGCAAGATGCAGAGCGTGCGGGGAGTGGCGGTCATGACGGTATTATACGCACTGGGATGGATGATTTTCTTCGGACGTCAAATTCTGTGACGTTTTGGATCTTGAAGGTTTCCCCTCCCCCGGATTGGCCCTCAATCAAAAATCAAAAATCAAAAATCAAAAATCAAAAATCAAAAATCA
>CAYWHT010000713.1:0-2358 GCA_964458135.1 uncultured Saprospiraceae bacterium
AAGTTTAAGCCATGTAGAGGTTGTTTAGGATGTAGACCTGATAAGAAGTGCGTTATGCCTAAAGATGATGCACATAGAGTTGCAGATAAGATAAAGAAAGCAGATTTTTTGGTTGTTGGTACTCCTTGTTACTGGGGAAATATGTCTGGAGTTTTGAAGTTATTATTTGAGAGAATTGTTACAGTATTTTCATGTATTGATAAGAATAAAATAATAAAATTGCAGAAAGGAAAAAAAGCAATAATTGTGGTTACTTCTAATGCTCCGTTTCCAATTAATTTAATGGGTTCTCAAGCAAAGGGTGCACTTAGAAGCATTAAAACTGTGTTGAATGCTGGCGGATATCAGGTTGTTGGTAAAATAAATATCCCCGCCGGAGGCCGGCGTGGGCCAGCGGGCATCGTCGAACCCAAAATCGACCGGCGTCAGCTCCCTGGAGGTCCGTAAGCCCCGATCCACCGTATCGGCCTGGTGCGTCATAGCGGCGGGGTATAGCTGCTTATCTTCGGTCAGCAGGCCATAACCGGTCATGCGGTCCGGGCCTTTACCCAGCACCAAGCGGGTGCGGCCGTAAATGCCGAAGTACAGGCTATCCGTCGTGGAGCGCTGCAGTCGGAGGGGAAATTCAAAGTCGATAGAATCCGGCAGTGCGCGTATCGATCCGTAGATCGCGCTGTCGGGGGCGGTGACCAACTGTACGGTATAGGGAAGCGTACGGTCTTTGGTCTCCAGCTTGAGCCGGTAGGTTCCCTCAATAGCGGAGGCTGCCGGTTTTTCCGGATTGCAGGCCGGTAGTGCGAGTAGCAAGATCGCGGCGGGGATAATGGATTTGAGTATTTGCATAAGGGTAATCAAGTTTAAGTAGGTAGGGGTAAGGGCTTCGTCGCTGCGGAGCCCTTACCCCCTCCATCAATCTGCCGTTCGCGCAGCGCGGCCGCCGTAAGCTTTGGTGCGCAGCCCGCCCGACCAGGAGGCAAAATTCCGAAAGGCGATGGGGCTGTAGGGATTGAAATCCGAAATCCAGGGCTCCCCGTAGTGACCGCCGCCGCGGTAGCCGCTGATGAATGATACTCGACGCGATTCGGGGGCAGAGAATCATCTCAGCCTATGGGTCGGTCTACACTTAGCGTAAAATGCTTTTGATCATTGCAAGATATTGGTTCGCCATAGCGATCTATTGTCAATTTTGCAGAAACTTACGAAAGCAACCCGGCTTTGGATTACGATAGCCCTAATTTTTTCTACAAAGATTAAATAAATAATAGTAGAAGGTAGAGGCGGAAGGAAGAAAGACTGGTTTAAACCGGTTTCTTCGGCAAAATCAATGACGGTTTGATATTCCAACATATACGACTGATCTGGCAAATTGCTTAAATCAAGTAAATCTACGCCTTTGGCGGTAGTCCTGCAATTTTGGGCAACTCCCCAATCACTCTAATCTTGGTTTTGGTTGAAGGTTGAGCGGTCTCTACTTTGCTGGTAAAGGTAAGACCGTGAATCGCGATGAGTAACCTCGACTTGGGATATGTTGACTTTACATTTTTTGTAACTTGTCTCGAAAAAATGCCAATCCGCGCCTTCCTCAACACTCTTGCCTTTCTACTCATTCTCGTTGTCAATTACCTCTCTAATGCCCTGCCCCTCGGCGGCAACACCATGGGCGAGCTAGCCGACCGCTACGCCAACCTGTTCATCCCGGCGGGCTACGCCTTTTCCATTTGGGGGATCATCTATCTCTTGCTGGGTTATTTCATCTTCCGGCAGTGGCGCGATGCGGAGCTGCGGGAGCGTGTGGGCAATTTCTTCATTTACACCAGCGTGCTCAATGCGGCCTGGCTTTTTGCCTGGCATTACGAGCAGCCGGGGCTTGCGCTGATTATCATGGTGGCTTTGCTCTTTACGCTGGTTCGTTTATACATTCGGCTACAGCCGCATTATGCGCAGCTCAACTTTCCCCAACTCCTGGATGGATGGATGCCTTTCGCCCTGTATGCCGGCTGGGTCAGCGTGGCCACCATTGCCAACGCGAGCGCCTTCTTGGTGTCGATGGGTTACGGCGACCTGGCGCCGGGCCCGGTATTCTGGACTTTCGTGATGCTGTTGGTCGGTTTGGTGCTGGCGGCCTGGATGGGATCGCAGCCCAAGGGATGGGTGTATGCCCTGGCGTTTGTCTGGGGTTATATCGGTATTGCGGTGCGGCAGTGGGAGCCGGCGCCTGTGGTGGCCTGGATTGCGCTGGGAAGTATTATCGCGCTGGGGGTAATTTTGGCAGGTCGGCACCGGGCAGCCAGGAATGTTTAAGACTTAACCCTTGGGCCTGCCCTTGCCGAATCTTGCATGAGCGATCCGGTGTCAGCC
>CAYWHT010000714.1:0-2347 GCA_964458135.1 uncultured Saprospiraceae bacterium
ATTGCGCACTTCCCGCAGTACGGGGTGGGCGGTATTGAAGGCCTGGATGACGACTTTTCCGCGGCGGTGTTTGCGTCCCGAACGGCCACTCACCTGCGTCATTAGTTGGAAGCCGCGTTCGCTGGAGCGGAAATCCGGAAACTGCAGCAACTGATCGGCGCTAAGCACACCCACCAGGCCGACACTTTCAAAGTCGAGCCCTTTGGTGACCATTTGGGTGCCGACGAGGATCTGCAGGCGGTGTTCTTCAAAATCGTTGATCAGGCGAGCATGGGCGTGTTTTGAACGCACGGTATCCAGATCCATTCTGCCGATTTGGGCTTCGGGAAAAAATACTTTTAGTTCATCCTCAATTTTTTCGGTGCCGAAGCCCTTAAGGGTGAGCTGCTTGTTGCCACAGGCTGGGCATTCGGGGGGCAGCTGGGTCTGGTAGCCGCAATAGTGGCAGCGCAGATTGCCGTGAAATTTGTGGTAGGTCAGGCTGACGTCGCAGTGGATGCATTCGGCATGCCATCCGCAATCCAGGCAGCGGTAGGTGGGGGCGAAGCCGCGGCGATTTTGGAAAAGGATGACTTGTTCGCCCCGTTCTAAGGTGCGTTGCATTTCTTCGATGAGCACCGAGGTGAAATGCGACTTCATCTTTTGTTTTTTCAGCTCGTCTTTGGCGTCGATGATTTGGATTTCGGGCATTTGCAGACCGCCAAAACGCTCGGTCATTTCCACCAGGCCGTATTTCCCCCTTTGGGCATTGTGGTAGGATTCGATGGAGGGGGTGGCGGTGCCCAGGAGTGCCGGCGCCCCGTGCAGATGGGCTAGGTAGATGCCGGCATCCCGCCCGTGGTAGCGGGGGCTGGGGTCGTATTGCTTGAAGGATTGATCGTGCTCTTCGTCAATGACGACCAGGCCGAGCTTTTTGAACGGCAGAAAGAGGGCGGAGCGGGCGCCCATGATAATGGGTTGGCCCTTGCGGGTTTTATTCCAGAGTTCGACCCGTTCGTTGTTGTTGAGCCGGGAGTGGTAAACGGTGATGTGGTCGCCGAAGTGGCGTTGCAGGCGGTTGATGAGTTGGGTGGTCAGGGCGATTTCGGGAAGGAGATAGAGCACCTGCTCTCCCCGCTCGATGGTTTCCCGGATAAGTTCGATATAAATGCGCGTCTTACCGCTACCGGTCACGCCGTGGAGGAGAACGACCGATTTGCCGGTGAGCTGTTCCCGGATGGCGGCGAGTGCTTGCTCTTGTTGGCCGGATAATTGGGGGTTGTCCGTAATTTCTTCTTCGTAGCCCGCGATGCGGCTCATCTCCTGATCGTACAATTCGAAGACGCCCTTCTTGGCAATGGCCTTGAGCACCTGCCCGTCAACTTTGACTTTTTGGTAGATATCCTGTTTGCGAACGTGTTTCTGCTGCCTGGAGAGTTGTACGAAGGCCATCAGCGCCTCCACCTGGCGGGTGGAGCGGCTGCACTTCTCGAAGGCTTCCTCCAGCAATTCCGGCCGGCTGGCGTAGGGCTCCTGCAGGCGAACGCAACCCACGGTTTTCGGGCTGAATTTTTCTTTGAGGTCTTCTTTGACGTAGATGATTTTTTTATCGATCATCCGCTTGATCAGTGGGTAAACCGTTTGTTGATCCAGGATTTTCCGCACGTCATTGATACTGATTTCCTGTTGTACGTGCAGGGCTTCGGCAATGAGGTATTCTTTATCTTCCAGATTACTGTAATCCTGGTCAAAAATGGGGCTGAGGGTCAGGCGGGTTTCACTGCTGAGCTTGAGGTTGGCCGGCAGGGCGGCATTCATCACTTCCCCCGCTGTACAGCAGTAATAAGCGGCTATCCACCGCCATAGGTCAACTTGTAAGGGGTAGATCAGGGGCGTTTCATCCAGTACCGAGATGATGGCTTTGGGGCGGTAACCCTGGGGCGCCTGCCGGTGGATGTCGATAACCAGTGCCGTATACAGTTTCCCACCGCGGCCAAACTGCACCTCTACGCGTTTGCCAAAGGCCACCCGGTCCATCAAAGACTCCGGAACGTAATAGGTGAACGGTTTGGGCACCGCCATCGGTAATATGACAGAAACGTAGGTTTGGGTAGACGCAACTGGATGCATGAAAACAGGTCAGTGTAGATGTACGATCAAAGATAATAGGATAAGGGGAAAAAAGATAGCCGGCGCATTCATTATTTGTTTATAAGGTGATCGTTTTTTGGTTAAATTTTGGATGAGGATAACAGTTAACCCGGGTTAATGCTTCCCTTCAACTGCTGGGGCTGCCCGGGCGAAGTAGTTAGTTCTATAGTCTGACAACGCAAGATTTGTGAATGCTGACTGGCTCTTTTTAGCTTCG
>CAYWHT010000715.1:0-2318 GCA_964458135.1 uncultured Saprospiraceae bacterium
GGTAAACGCCCAACGAGCTCTTAAAAAAAACTGCCCCGATCGCCGCAATGGCTCACGGGGCAGCCCACACACTATGAGAACACCCATTTTCTTTAGGTCGAGTTTTTCGCTTTTCTTACTCTATAGACGCTCAAAAAGGGTAGAAGTAATGTATGTCTTGTGTTATTTTTCTTAACACTTGACAAGGGCTTTGGTTTAAATATCTGGCAGTCAAATATTTGCATAAGGTCTAATCAACTTGTTAAACTTTTTAACAGCTCCTTATTTTAGCTAAATCCTTTCCGGCGGCGCGTCCGGTGATCCAAGAATTATTAAATTGAAAAGAAAAAACCTTGATTGCAGAAAAGAGTGTTCAGGAAGTTTTGGAAACGGCGCAGGTAGAGGAGGTGGTTCAGGATTTCGTCAGCCTGAAACGGCGGGGGAGGAATCTTATCGGTTTATGTCCTTTTCACAATGAAAAGACGCCCTCTTTTAATGTATCTCCCGAGCGCAATATTTTTAAATGCTTTGGCTGCGGGAAAGGGGGGAATGCGGCGCATTTCCTGATGGAACACGAGCAATTCTCCTTTCCGGAAGCGATACGTTGGCTGGCCGAAAAATACCGGATCGAGCTGGAAGAGACGGGGAAATCCGAAGAGTATCAGATCGAGCGCCAGCTGGAGGAAAGCCTCTATCTCGTCAATCAGTACGCCCTGGATCATTTCCGGGAGCAGCTATTCGAAACCGGGCAGGGGCGCAACGTCGCCCTGAGCTATTTCCGGGAGCGGGGCTTCCGCGAAGAGATTATCCGCAAATTTGGATTGGGTTTTGCGCCGAACGAATGGAACGCTTTCGGGGCCAAAGCTCAAGCGGCGGGTTATGATTTGGAATTACTCAAAAAGCTGGGACTGGTGAGTTCCGGCGGGCGCGACTTTTTTCGCAATCGCGTCATGTTCACCATCCACAACCTTTCCGGTAAGGTGGCGGCCTTTGCTGGGCGCATCCTGCAAAAGGACGCCAAAGCGCCCAAGTACATCAATTCCCCGGAATCCGAGATTTATGACAAAAGTAAAACCCTTTACGGCATTTACTTTGCCAAGGGCTCCATTCGCAAACAGGATGAATGCATGTTGGTGGAAGGCTATACCGACGTGCTGTCCCTTCATCAGGCCGGTATTGAAAACGTCGTAGCTTCTTCGGGCACTTCCCTGACCGAAGGGCAGATCCGGCTGATCCGCCGGTACACCGAAAATGTCAATATATTGTACGACGGCGATCCCGCGGGGGTGAAAGCCGCTCTGCGCGGGCTCGATTTGCTGCTGGAGCAAGGCCTCAACGTACGGCTCGTCCTGTTGCCCGAAGGGGAGGATCCCGATTCCTATCTTCGGAAAGTGGGCGCCGAAGCGTTCCGTCGATTTCTGGACGAGCAGTCGCAGGATTTTATCCTGTTTAAAACCCGCTTGCTCCAGGAGGAAGCCGGGGAGGACCCGGTAAAACGATCCAAATTGATCCGCGATATTGTGGAAAGTATTGCCCGGGTGCCGGATCCGCTCAAACGGTCTACCTTTATCCGGGCCTGCGCCGAAAGATTGGGAGTGGAGGAACAGCTGCTGGTCAATGAAACCAATAAGATCGTTTCCGAACGTTTTCGCCGGGAACGATTCAAGCGGGAGCGCGAAGCGCAAAAGCAGGAAAACGCGCCGGAAGAAGGCGCCGCCATCGCCGAATCGCCCGTTGAGGCGGCGGAAGAAGCCGGTGCTTCCCGGCTGCCGGGTGAGGTCGTGCGGGAACGCCACATCGCCAGGGTCTTGATGAATTTCGGCGAGGAAATATTTGATGCGGAGGAACAACTCACCGTAGCCGAATTTATCATATCCAATATCGACGACGTGCTGGAAGAATTTGACGACGCCGTCTACCAGCAAATCGTCAAGGAGTCGCTCGACCGGTTGCTGGCCAAAAAGCCGGTGAGCCCCGCCTACTTCCAGCAGCATTCCGATGAACGCATCCGCCGGCTGGCTATCGATCTTGCCAGTTCACCCTATGTTTACAGCGACAAGTGGGAGAGCCGCTGGGAAATTTATCTGACCACCCAGAAAATGCCCGACGAAAATTTCCGCAAGGATGCCGAAACGGAGCTCAAAATGTTCCGCCTCAAAAAGCTGGAACGCATGATCCGCAAAAATGCGGATCGCATCGCAGCGGCTTATAAAAGCGGAGATGACAACTATCTCACCTACATGAAGCTCGATCAAAGACTCAAAGGAATACGTAATGAATTGGCGGGAGAATTGGGTATAGTTATTACCCGCTAGTACACTGTGTAATAAGTTCTTTGA
>CAYWHT010000716.1:0-2317 GCA_964458135.1 uncultured Saprospiraceae bacterium
GAAAAAATAGCGGCGTCATATTTTCACAAATCCTGAGTTGTCAGACTATAAATAGCTCTATTTGTCCTCTTCCTGCGCCTTCCTGTCCTTTCCAACCACCCCCGGAGGCTCTACCTTGCAAGGAAAAAACAAGCAAATGAGCCATTTTAATCTATTATTTTGGATCTTGTTATCGGTAGCCGGCTTAAACGGGCAAGTGTCTGCAGGAGTAGCCGGCCAGGAAGTTTTTCGTTGTCCGCCCGGTTCGGCAGGTTGCGATACCTTACCTTTTGATCAGCCTGGCGCCTGCAGCCATTGCGGAGTGACTTTAATTATGGAAGAAGCATTCAACGAGCAACAAAAATCCAACCTCCGGATTGCTTTTTACCTGCAGGACGGGGTGGAAGTTCTGGACTTTGCCGGTCCGATGGAAGTCTTTGCCTATGCGGGCTTTGAAGTATTTACCGTCTCTAAAACAAAGGGGCCCATCACCTCCCAGGGCATCCTGAAAGTGTTGCCCGATTACACCCTTGCGAATGCGCCGAAAGCTGATGTGCTGGCTTTTTTCGGCGGCAACTCCGGGGCGGCGGCGGGTGATCCGGCAGTCATCGAATGGGTGCGGTCCCGGGAAGACGTCCGTTACTACTTTTCGGTCTGTACCGGCGCTTTTGTACTGGGTGAAGCGGGATTACTCGACGGCCAAACCGCCACCACTTTTCACCGGAGTATCGATGAGCTCCGGAAGCGCTATCCCCGGGCGGATGTCCGCTCCGACGTCCGTTTTGTCGATAACGGCCGCGTCATCACCACCGCCGGCATCTCGGCGGGGATCGATGGGGCGCTGCACCTGGTGCAAAAGGTACTCGGAAAAAAACGGGCCGAACAGGCGGCGCGGTATATGGAATACGATAAGTGGCAGCCGGAGGAAGGGCTGATTATTGGAGAGAGTAGAAGGTAGGGCTTTTTCAACAAAACTCGTATTGACGGAGGACCGTCTCTCTACCCTCTACTTTCTATTTTACCTTCTATTATTATCCCGCAATTTTCAATCAAAGCCACGTATTTTTCAATCCCTTCCTCCAGCTCTTGCAGCGCAATAAACTCCTCCGCCGTATGCGAGCGCGCCGAATCCCCCGGCCCGATTTTGACGGTAGGGAAACGCATCAACGCCTGATCCGAAAGCGTAGGGGAGCCGAAGGTGGGCAACCCCAGCATTAGGCCGGCCTGCACGAGGGGGTGAGTGTTCGGGATACCTGAAGAGTTGAGACGAAAGGAGCGTGGGTTCAGGGTGGATTGGACGGCCTTTTGGAGCCTGACGTGCACTTCTTCGTTGGAGTAGGCATCCGTAGTGCGCACGTCTACGACAAATTGGCAGCGGTCGGGCACCACGTTGTGTTGGCTACCCGCCTGGATTTGGGTGACCGAGATTTTGACCGGCCCCAGGGTAGGGGAAGTTTTTTCAAAAGAAAAGTTTCTGAGCGTTCGAATATCTTCCAGGGCAATATAGAGTGCATTGACGCCTTCCTCGCGGGCAGCGTGGCCGGCAATGCCCCGCGCCTCCCCGTCGATGACCATCAGGCCTTTTTCCGCTACCGCTATGGCCATACCGGTGGGCTCGCCGACAATACCCGCCCATATTTCCGGCAACTCCGGAAGTACCGCAGCAATACCACCGGAACCACTGATCTCTTCTTCCGCGCTGGCCACCAGGATCAGGTTGAACGGCAAATCCCGGCCTTCGTAAAAATGCCGGAATGCGGCAATCAGGGCCACTAATGCCCCCCCCGCATCGTTGCTCCCCAAGCCGTAAAGTAGGCCGCCTTCCAGGTCGGGCTCGTAGGGGGTGCGCCGCCAGCCCTCTGCGGGGCGTACCGTATCGTGGTGCGAGTTGAGCAGCAACACCGGCTTACCTTCCCTCCAGTACCGGTTATACGCCCAGACGTTGTTGCCTTTGCGGTGGGTTTCGATCCGCCTTTCGGCGAAAAAATCCTCCAGGATGCGAGCGGTCAGATCTTCTTTTCGGGAAGGGGAAGGGGCGGCGATAAGAGATTTTAAAAGGCGGAGGCTGTCTGTATAGAGCGAATCAAACATTGCTAATCATGTTAAACGGTGAGGGTTGGAGGGTGAATGGGAGTCAAGATAGTAAAGGCTTAACCCGGATGGTGCATGAATTGATCTATTACGCGGCGCAACTGCCCGACCATGCCTGGGCGAGGGCGCGAGCATGAGGTCGCCCCCGCCCAGGCATGGTCGGGCAAGCCTACAGGGCGCTGACGTGATCAAAACGATCATTTTTCACCCTGGGCGATGCCCAGGGCTTAGTTATGGCAGCCCTTCA
>CAYWHT010000717.1:0-2281 GCA_964458135.1 uncultured Saprospiraceae bacterium
AATTTCACACCACGCAGTAGACGCGAAGCGAAATCCTGGGTTGTTGGACTATAACGAAAGCCCCGTGGCCTGTCCAACTACCACCTGTCATCGGGTGTTCCCGAAATCTTCTCCCCGTCGATATCGAAGCTGCCGAAGTTGCCCGCCTGCACTTTACCTTCGAAGGCATCACCATCGAGGGTCAGGTTAAAGATGAGGCGGATGCTCTGGCCGCCGGCGTCGAAGTTGGTGGTGAAGCGCAGTTCGTCATCTTTAATTTGGGCCCCCTGGATATCGACTGATTCGGGAGACTGGCTGTTCTTAAGGGTGCCGCCTAATACTCCGCCCTGGTCTACGAGGGTCAGCGTGCCATCCGTAGCCTGGCCGGGAATATCGATGGTGTAGTTCCATTCGCCGACGACGCGGGCCAGGGCGGCGGGATCGGCTTTGGCGCCGGGTTCGGCAAGGTATTTGAACAGTTCGCCATCCACCATGACGAAGTTGACTTTCGATTGCTTCTCGAAATAAGGCTT
This sequence comes from uncultured Saprospiraceae bacterium, assembly GCA_964458135.1. GTDB lineage: Bacteria > Bacteroidota > Bacteroidia > Chitinophagales > Saprospiraceae > CAYWHT01. The sequence goes on from CAYWHT010000717.1 coordinate 513, forward strand.
GCTGGTTACGACCAGGTTGGCGATTTTGCCTGCTTCCACCGTGCCCATCATTTCGCTGAGTCCCAGCAATTGCGCCGGAGCGGTGGTTAGGGCGGCCAGGGCTTGGTCTTCGCTAAGGCCGGCCGCCACCATGCGGCGCAGGTTGGCCCGGATGTCTTTGGTTTTGGCGTCGATGGTGCTAAAGCCGAAAGCCGCTCCAGCTTCGGCAAAGCGCGCCGCCTGGCCTTCGTATTTTTCCATCGTGGTTTGGCGCCGCTTTTCCAACTCTTTAATTTCTTCGAGCATTTCGTTTTTTTTCTCTTTTTCCTCTTCTTCTTTGGGCGGATCTGGAAGCTCCAGCGTCAGGAATACCGGAACATCTTTATCGCGGACTTCATCGAGCACGCGCCAGCCCTGCCGTAGGTCGCCCAGGGCGAGCGGAAAACCCAGCTCTTCCTGTAAGTCGAGCACCCGGAAAGCCTCTTTGGCGCCGGGGGCGCGAAAAAAAACCGTTTGTTGTTGATCGAGAACGGGAAAGAACGCTTCCAGGGCTATATCGTATTCCGGGCGAGCCATGCCTTTTGGTCCCCTGGCGTATTGCCGCAGGTGCATCTGGGCTTGCCGGGCTTGTTGGTAAAGTTCGCGCCACTTGGACATTACACCCATTAGCGTGGCCGGAAATACGCTTCCGGCGCCGTCGAGCTGGGAAAACAGAGCCGTCTCGTCGCGCAGCATCAATTGGTGGGCGGAACCGCTTCCCAGGAGCACCAGGGCGCCCTTGCCCGGGAATACGCCTTCCTGCGGAACGACGTGGGCGGTGGTGAAGCCTAATTTGCGGAACTCACCGACCATTTTCTCGCTGGGGTCGAATAGGTCTCTTGCCTGGCGCTGGGGCTGAATACCCGCTAATGCATTGGGCGGATTCCCCGGGTCTTCAACTTCGGGGCGGCCCTCCTCGTTTTGTTCTTTGGGCATGCCCAGGAAAGATAAACCGTCAATGAAGCCCGCATAAACGTACATGGAATCGGTTTCCAGTACTTTGGCGTCGAAGGGAATGTCCAGATCTTTACCGACAGCCTGAATTAAACCGTCTTTGACCACCACCGCGCCCATCTCGATCATCTCCCCGGGCCGGGGGATGATGTTGACGTTCTTTAAGACGTAAGTGCGGGTGAGGGTGGGAATTTCCGAGCCGGACTGGGCCGGAAGGCTACTCGCCATCAGAAAGCAGAGTAAGCCTGTAAGTAGGGTGTTTTTCATCATGTTAGCGATGATTAGGTAAGTAAATGAATTACAGTGGCTTTCTTTTGATTTTGAGGAATAAGCGATTGACAAAGTATGGATTTTTGAACGAATTTTAGAGTTTGTTTGGATTTTGCTTTTGAGGCAAACATTGCCAAATTTTGTATTGAATAAGACGTAATGAGAATGCCTGGCCAAAGGCAAGCCGTTAAATGGCGGTAAAATACAGTATAAAATTCGGTAAGCGTAGTCCAACAGGTAAAATCCAAATAAACGCTGAGCCTCCGGCTCGTTACAGGGAGTGTCAGAAAATCTCTATTTTTCGTTCATTCGTTCATTCGTTCAGGCGGCGCGCGATCGATAACTGTCGGGTTTTTGGGGATCGCTTTTTCCTTCATCCGGCGTTAAAGAACCGGAGAGTACGGTGGGCAGGTGAGCTAGTGCTTCGGGCGCTAAATACCGGACCGTTTTCGCGGCTTCTTTCGGCGATAGCCTGCGCCAGCTCTCCCCGCCCGCCATAGTGCTTGCACGACGGCGGGTCGGTCAGG
>CAYWHT010000718.1:0-2281 GCA_964458135.1 uncultured Saprospiraceae bacterium
AGGGTGAAATAATGGTGGCGGGTTGTACGTCCCTGAAATAGGTTGACACCGGGGCTAAACATTAATAGTTTTTTTAATTGAGGAATGTCTTCTCAAAATCGACTTTTGGGACTTTGCTCAACCTTCCCCATTCCAATTCCTCTACCAAGGTAATCGTCCGCTCCAACGCCTCCCACTCCCACCATCTGTTATAGTAAAAAATTAAAAATCTGCATCTGTTTTACACTTTGCTTTCTGCCCCATTTTTGCAGCAAAAGCAAAAGGATATGAAAGCACTCATGCTCACTGAACGATACGGCCTGGAACACCTCCATATCCAAGAAGTACCGGAGCCAAAAATCGGAGCCCGCGACGTTGTCATCCGGGCCGAGGCCTATTCCCTCAATTACCTGGATTTGATGGTTACGGGTGGCGTATTCCGAAACCCCTTGCCCCACACCATCGGTTCGGATGCGGCGGGAACGGTGATGCAAGTAGGACCGGATGTAACGACGCTGCGGAAGGGTGACCGGGTGGTGGGCCATTACACGCAAGACTGGCAGGAGGGCGCCATCCGGAAAGCCTATCTGCAAAGCCGTTTGGGCGTGGAAACCGGCGGCATTTTTGCCGAATACGTCGCCCTGCCCGAACACGCCTGGGTCAAAATACCGGGTAACCTTAGCTTGCAGGCAGCCAGCACGCTACCCATCGCCGCACTGACGGCCTGGGAAGCACTCGTGGGTTTCGGGCGTTTACTGGCGGGGCAGACGGTCATGCTGCAGGGCTCCGGCGGGGTTTCCGTATTTGCCCTGCAATTTGCCAAGGCCCTGGGCGCCAAAGTGATCATCAGCTCGAGCCAGGATGAAAAACTTGCCACTTTGCGCCAACTCGGCGCCGATCACGGCATCAACTATCGAACCACCGATGTCGCGGAAGAAGTGCGCCGCATCACCGGGGGCGAAGGCGTAGACTTGGCGTTGGAAGTAGTTGGCTCCGCCCTGTCAGAAACCATCAAATTGACGGCCTTCGGCGGCAAGGTCGCCCTGATCGGATTTTTGGGTGGCCCCTCTTCTGAAGTCCGCGTGACGGAGATAATCACCAAGAATATCGAAATCAAAGGGATTCAAGTTGGGTCCCGGCAAGCTTTTCGGAAAATGAATACCTTTATCGAGGAAAATAATATCCAACCGCTTATTGACCGGACTTTCCCGTTAGCCGAATACCGGGATGCGATGAACCGGTTGCGCACCGGCCGGCATATTGGTAAAATTGTGTTGACCAGAAACCAGCAAAAACACTTTTGAGATGGCTGCCAATATCCAAGACAAAGTAGTCAGACATGCCCCGGTTCATTGTATTTGGCAAATTACTCATCCACAATCAACAAATATGCACCTACAAGACCGTCCCGCGCTCATCCTGATCGACATCCAACAAGCCTTCAATGGGAATACCACCCGCTGGGGCAATGAACGCAACAACCCCGACGCCGAACAACAAGCCGCACGGCTGCTTGAATTCTGGCGCAAGCACGATTTGCCCGTCTTTCACCTGCAACACTGCTCCACCGAACCGGATTCTCCCTTAAGACCGGATCAGCCTGGCAACCGGTTCCAGGAGGTCGTCGCTCCACAAAAAGGAGAAACCATCGTCCAAAAAAATGTCAACAGCGGCTTCATCGGCACCAACCTCAGGGAATTGCTGGACGAGCAAGGGATCACCCAGCTCGTCCTCGCCGGCCTGACCACCGATCACTGCGTGTCAACTACCACCCGGATGGCGGGTAATTTCGGCTACCAATGCTTCCTGGTATCCGATGCGACGGCCGCTTTCGATAAAGGAATCGACGGGGAGCATTACCCGGCGGAGATGGTCCATAAGATCTCGCTGGCTACCTTAAAAGATGAATTTGCGAAGGTGGGTACGACGGAGGAGTTGCTGGCGGATTTGACGGTGCAAGCCGCCTAACGCCCATAACAGGCCTTTTGCATCAAGTCGTGCGAAAGGGCAAACCTTAGACGATTTGTGTCTTGCATACAAGACACGGTTAACCTAAATACGGCATGTCGAATTAACGCTTGTTTGGATTTTTATGAGTCTACAACCAAAGAAAGAGAGGTAAAAGGAATGATGCCCGCATTGGAATTTCTGGATCTCAAGAAAGGGCTCATTTTGACACGTGACCGATCGGAAACCACCAAAGCAAAAGGCAGGATCGTACAAGTGGCGCCGGCTTGGCGGTATTTCTTATAGTCTGACAACCCAAAATTTGTGAATTCTGACTTGCTCTTTTTAGCTTCGC
>CAYWHT010000719.1:0-2271 GCA_964458135.1 uncultured Saprospiraceae bacterium
CATGACGGATGTATACGCTACCGACTGGAGCTGGGGCGCCCTCCTCTTTGACATGGACAACGACGGGCGCAAGGATATCTTCGTCGCCAACGGCATCCTCAAAGACCTGACCGACCAGGATTACATCAATTTCTACTCCGACCCCGCCACCATCCGAAAACTGATGAGCAAAAAAGAAGGGGTAATCCAAGAACTGATCGACGCCATGCCTTCGCAGGCGATCGGCAACTACGCCTTCCGGAATGAGGGGGAGCTACAATTCACGGACTACTCCGCCGAATGGGGACTGGATTCGCTCAGCTTCTCCAACGGTTCGGCCTACGGCGACCTCGATAACGACGGCGATCTCGACCTGGTGACCAATAACGTCAATATGCCCGCCTTCATCTTCCGCAACGAGGCGGATACGTTGCGTTCCGACCACCATTACCTAAAGGTGCGCCTTCGCGGTAGCGCCAAAAATACCCAGGCTTTGGGCGCCCAGGTGACCGTCTATTGTGATGGGGAATCTTTCTTCCAGGAAGTCTATCCCATGCGCGGCTTTCAATCCAGCGTCGACCCCCGCCTGCACTTCGGCCTGGGGGAGCACGACCGGATTGACTCCCTGCTGGTTGTTTGGCCGCAGGGGCAGCGCAGCCTGCGCACCGGTCTGGCGGCCGATCAGACGCTGGAGTTGAGCGTTTCCGGGGCGGGCGTGGCCCAATCCGTTGCCCAGCCTAGACGGGCAAAAGATCCGCTATTCCGCCAAGTCGATCCCGGAACTTTCGGCATCGACTTTCGCCACCGGGAAAACGCCTTCGTCGATTTTGACCGCGACCAACTGTTGTTTCACATGCGTTCGGCCGAAGGGCCCCGGATCGCGGTAGCCGATATTGATGGCGATAATCGCGATGACTTCTTTATCGGCGGGGCTAAGGGCAGCCCTGGAATGCTTTATGTACAGGACGCGCAGGGCCGGTTCCGCTCCACCAATCAGGAACTCTTTGCAGCGGATCAAGCTTCAGAAGATACCGACGCCCTTTTTTTCGACGCCAACGGCGACGGCCATCCGGATCTCTACGTCGCCAGCGGGGGCAACGCCTTTTCAAAGACCTCGGTCGCCCTCGCCGATCGCCTGTACCTCAACGACGGCAACGGCCGCTTTCGAAAATCCAATCAACTGCTGCCCGCCGGAAAATTTGAAAGCAGCAGCAGCGTGGATGCGGCCGATTACGATGGCGACGGCGATATGGATCTTTTCGTCGGCATCCGGCTGCAGCCTTTTCTTTTCGGGGTGCCGGTAAATGCTTACCTTTTGGAAAATGAAGGAAACGGCACTTTCCGCAACGCAACACCGGACCGAGCCCCCGAATTACTGGAATGCGGCCTGATTACCGACGGCCGCTGGCTGGATTACGACGGAGACGGCCGCCAGGATTTGGTGGTCGTAGGCGAGTACATGCCGGTGCGGGTTTACCGCAATACCGGCGCCGGGCTGGAAGAGGTGACCGGGCAGGCCGGGATGGGCAAAAGCAACGGCTTCTGGAACCGTATCGAAATAGGCGACATCAACGGCGATGGCCTTCCTGATCTGGTGCTGGCCAACCACGGTTTGAATACCCGCTTCAAAGCTTCGCGGGAAAAGCCGGTGCGCATGTACGTCAATGATTTCGATCGCAACGGACGGGCCGAACAGCTCGTGACCACCTATAACGGAGATACGGCATACCCCTTGGTGCTGCGGCACGATTTGGTCAAGCAGCTACCGCAACTCAACAAACAGTATCTCAAATACGAAAACTATAAAAACCAGACCATCACCGATATCTTTTCGCCCCAGCAACTCGAGGGCGCCATCCAATGGGAAGTATTCCGCAACGAGTCGAGCGTGGCGATCAACCAAGGCGACGGTGCTTTTAAACTCCGGGCCCTGCCGCAACGCACCCAGATGGCCCCTATGTACGGCTTGCTGTTGGAAGACTTCGACGGCGACGGGCGAAAAGATTTGTTTGCCGGCGGCAATTTCCACTACGCCAAGCCCGAGACGGGCATCTACGCCGCCACCTACGGCCAATGGCTGCGCAATACGGGCGAAGATTTTAAATTTATACCGGCTAGTCGCTCGGGGGTAAATATCCAGGGGCAAATCCGGGATGTCGCTCCCATTCGGGTGAACGGGCGCCGCCTGCTGCTCGTAGCGCGGAACGACATGCCGGTGGTCGTGCTGGAATGGTAGTTCTATAGTCTGACAACTCAGGATTTGTGAAAATATGACGCCGCTATTTTTTCGGC
>CAYWHT010000720.1:0-2264 GCA_964458135.1 uncultured Saprospiraceae bacterium
CTACCCCGAGGAGCGACGGATTGTTAGCCCCGGGGGCCAGACCGGGGTTGAGCAGAACAGGATGTTTCCGCCCCAAAGCGAGCCCAAAGCGTCCATTCCAAACCAATCATTCTGCGGAAGCTCGAGGAATCAACAATTCCCCCCTCATCACCAATCTAACTCCACCTCCATATAAACCGGCTGGTGATCTGAATACCGGAACCGCTGGTCAATCCCTTTGGCGTTGAGCACTTGCATGTTGGGGGAAATCAGGAAAAAATCGATCAGTGTGACGAAGGTCTTCCCACGTTGAAAGGGCGCTGAGACCTTGCGGTTGGTTGGCGTGGTCGGATCGTAGACCCAGCGCCAGGTATTGGGCATAAACTCCGGTTCGATGTTAAGCTGTACGTAGTCTTCCCCCCCGCCGGGCATAAATTTGTCGTACTGGAAATAGGGCGGGCACTGGTTCCAATCGCCACCCACCACTACGTAATTTCCCTGTTGGTATTCCTCCAAACAAAGCTTTTTCACCAATTCCATCTGCTGTTGCTTCAAGCTTCCGCCCTGGTCGTAGGCCGACAGGTGGACGTTCATGACCACCAATTCCTTGCCGTTGGCGCAGGCGTAGCGGTGCAGGCTCAAACACCGATCCAACTGGAAGATACGTGTTGGCCAACCGTATTCGCCCGGCAACTGGTGTCGAAAAGATGCCTGGGGCTGAACATTGGAAAGGGTGGCAATACCGCTGTGTACCTGGCCGTAGACCCGCCAGGGTTCCAGCAGCGGCAAGGGCACGCGCGAAACCCGGTAGTTGGCCGCAAAACCGGCGTAATCCCGCGGGCGGCGTTGCCGCAGGCTGTCAAATTGGTCGAGATAATAACTCCGCTTGGAATCCACGTCCACTTCCTGAAACAAAAAGAAATCCGTCTTGGTGGATTGGGCGGTTGTCAAAACACCTCCCAGGTATTGCCGCATCAGCTCCCGGGGCGGACGCACCATGCTCCCCCCCGCCAGCAAGGCGCCGTTTTCGTAAAAAAAATCCGACGCCTGCCCCAGCCCGGCGTAGCCGATATTCCAAATGGTGAAACTCAACACGCTATCCCGGATAACCCGCTTCTCCGCCTGCTGATCGGCTTCTATCGCGTAGCGTTCCTCCGGTTGCCAATCGGTCGCCGTACCGTGCACCAGCACCCCGGCAACGTACAATAAAAACAACAGCAGGATCACCAGCAATAAGCGCAGGCCGGTTTTGAGTTTTGGGTTCATTGGTGAATAAATTGAAGTTTTCGTCGGGCTAAAGGTATGGCGGAAGGTGGATGGAGCCTGCGGCCCAACCTGGATGCCAAGGCCGTAGCCTGGGTCATCCACCCTTCCACTCACAACCCCAACATATCTTCCATCCCTAACACGCCCTGCTTCCCGATAATCCACTCCGCCGCCCGCAGCGCACCCTCCGCAAAGCCCCGGCGCGAATGCGCCTCGTGGCGAATGCTGATGGTGTCGATCTCCGAGCGGTAGGTCACCTCGTGGGTGCCCTTGACATCGCCCACGCGCTCGGAAAGGATCGCTAGCTTCCGGGGGTCTTCGGTTGCTTCGTTCACCCAGACCTGCTTCCGGTTTAAACGTTGCAAAATCGCTTCGGCCAGGTGGATGGCGGTGCCACTGGGGGCATCCAGCTTGCGGGTATGATGGATCTCCTTCATGCGTACGTCGTACTGGGATTGTTGCGCCATTAAATCCGCCAAATAACGGTTGACCGCAAAGAGCAGGTTGACCCCGATGCTAAAATTGGCCGCGGCCAGCAAGGCGCCGCCCGTTTCTTCCACCACCCCTTCTATGCGGGGCCATTCTTCCTGCCAGGCGGTGGCGCCGCAAACCACCGGAATGCCGGCGCGCAGGCAGGTTTCGATGTTCTCCGGCGCCGTCTTGGGCAGGCTGAATTCGATAGCGACGTCGGTCCCCTGCAAATTCTCCGCCGTCAGCTCTTGGGCATTGGCGCTCGTAATGCGAAGCCCGATCTCGTGTCCTTCCTCCTGGGCGATGGCTTCGATAGCCTTGCCCATCCGGCCGTAACCTACCAATGCGATTTTCATGGGTCGGATCAATTAAGAGAGCTTGTTGAGATTTCACCCGGCCAACAGGACGGGCCATTAATCTTAACCCAGATATGCATGGGTTTTTCGTCACTAAATGATTCATGCATAATTCGGGTTAGTATCCGGAACAATAGGATTGAACCCATTGCGGGTTTGGTCTTTGAGTCGAAAATTAGCAATTTTTTGATT
>CAYWHT010000721.1:0-2256 GCA_964458135.1 uncultured Saprospiraceae bacterium
GGTGTGCCCGAAGAGGTTATCGCTGAGGAGCGAATACGGGCCTTTCCAAACCCCACCGATAATTTTCTGAATCTCCGCTTCGATCACTTGCGGGGGAAGGTAGAACAAATTGCCGTTTACAGCGCCGACGGACAGCAGATCCTGACCCGCACTACCGTCACCACGCCCGGCACGGTTGAGTTGAACCTCTCCAATTTAGAAGGTGGGTTCTACACCGTTAGCGTACGCACCGAAGCCGGGCGCCGTTGGGCCGAAAAAGTCATGCTGCGCTAATCTGGCTAACGTGGAAAATTGACCACTGTAGTCCGCCAAGTCAGCATTCACAAATTTTTGGGTCGACAGACCATAAATGCCGTATGTAATTTAAGCTAAGTTGGAAAAGTTTTGTTGTTTAGACATACCCTGTCGGGTATTCCCCTTTAATTGAGCTATATTTGCGAAGCCATGAAGAACATACGGAATTTTTGTGTAATTGCTCATATCGATCACGGTAAAAGCACCTTATCGGATCGAATGCTGGAAATGACCCGGACTATCACCGAGAGGGAGATGCAGGATCAGGCGCTGGACGATATGGATCTGGAACGGGAAAGAGGCATCACCATCAAAAGCCACGCCATACAGATGTACTACGACCGGGAAGCCGATGGAGAGACCTACACATTCAACCTCATCGACACCCCGGGGCATGTCGATTTTTCATACGAAGTATCCCGCTCGATTGCCGCCTGCGAAGGGGCGCTACTCCTCGTAGACGCCACCCAGGGCATTCAGGCCCAAACCATATCCAACCTGTATCTGGCCATCGAGCACGATCTGGAAATCATTCCCATTCTGAACAAAGTCGACATGGAAAGCGCCATGATCGACGAAGTGTCCGAACAGATTATTGACTTAATCGGTTGCGGGAAGGAGGAAATCATCCTGGCCAGCGGCAAGACCGGAGAAGGCGTAGACCGCATCCTGGAGGCCATTGTCGAAAGGATTCCCGCTCCGACCGGCGATCCGGAGGCTCCGCTGCAGGCATTGATTTTTGACTCCATCTTCAACCCCTACCGCGGAGTGATTGCCTACTTCCGCATCTTTAACGGCGTTATCCACAAGGGTGACAAGGTGCGCTTTGTCAATACCGGCAAAGAATACGAAGCGGATGAAGTCGGTATCTTGCGCATGAAGCAGGACCCTAAAGACGACATTCAAGCCGGAAACGTCGGTTACATCATTACCGGCATCAAAAACTCCAAAGAAATTAAAGTGGGGGATACGATCACCCAGGTTGAACGGCCCTGCGAAAAGGCCGTCCGGGGTTTTGAAGATGTCAAGCCCATGGTGTACGCCGGTATTTTTCCGATCGATAACGATGATTTCGAAGATCTTCGGGATAGCCTGGAAAAATTGCAACTCAACGACGCTTCCCTGGTTTTCGAGCCCGAAACCTCCGCCGCCCTGGGATTTGGTTTTCGCTGCGGTTTCTTGGGGATGTTGCATCTCGAAATCGTGCAGGAGCGGCTTGCGAGGGAGTACGATCAGGATGTAATCACCACCGTGCCGAACGTGAGCTATTACGCCTACAATAAGCAAGGAGAAGAAATCATCGTTCGAACGCCCACCGATCTTCCCGAGCCCTCCCAGCTCGAAAGGGTGGAGGAACCCTACATCGAAGCCCTGATCATTACCGAACCCGCGTTTATCGGCCCCATCATGAATCTCTGTATGGACAAGCGGGGGCGCCTAACCAAACAAGTGTACCTTACCGAGAACCGGGTGGAGCTGAGCTTTGAGCTGCCGCTGGCCGAGATCGTGTTTGATTTTTATGACCGCCTTAAATCCATCTCGCGGGGCTACGCCTCCTTTGACTACGCCCCCATCGGGTACCGAGCTTCGGATCTGGTTAAACTGGATATTAAACTCAACGGAGAACCGGTAGACGCGCTTTCCGCCCTGGTGCACCGGGAAAAAGCCGAGTCTTTCGGCCGTAAAATCTGTAAGCGATTAAAAGAATTGCTGCCGCGCCAGCAGTTTATGATCGCCATACAAGCGGCGATCGGGGCGAAGATCATCGCCAGAGAAACCATCTCCGCCCTGCGTAAGGACGTGACGGCCAAGTGCTACGGCGGCGATATCACCCGTAAGCGAAAGCTGCTGGAAAAACAAAAGAAAGGTAAGAAAAGGATGCGGCAAGTCGGTAATATAGAAGTGCCCCAAAAGGCCTTCCTGGATGTACTTAAATTACAGGATGATTAACCCGGATAATGC
>CAYWHT010000722.1:0-534 GCA_964458135.1 uncultured Saprospiraceae bacterium
TACTGTTTCGGTGTAAACATTTTGGTACTAGTTTACTTCTGGCAATTACCCTCCCCCCGTTAAGGCTTACCGTTAATAGGATACGCATAGTTCTCCCTTTCAAATTTGCACTCTAATTTTGTTAGTCTCATTCGAGAGTAAAAACAGGAACTATGTATCAATCTGTTGTCAAAAGATCGATGGACGCGCTTATGTCCGTCGTTCTACTGTCGGTAGTGGCATTGCCACTATTGATTGCGGGCATCATTTTGCGCTTTACTGGAGACGGGGATATTATTTTCCGGCAGTATCGCGTAGGATTCCGCAATCGTTGCTTCCGCATCATGAAGCTGTGTACTATGCGCCGCGAAAGCCCCAGTAAGGGGGCAGGATTTCTTACTGTTACCGGAGACCCGCGGGTTACCCGCTTTGGAAACTTTTTACGCAAGTCGAAATTGGACGAATTCCCGCAACTGATCAATGTGATTCGGGGAGAGATGAGTCTGGTTGGGCCTCGCCCGGTGGTCAACCGTTTGTTTCTGGCCTATCCGGAAG
>CAYWHT010000722.1:544-2256 GCA_964458135.1 uncultured Saprospiraceae bacterium
GTGCGCCCCGGGATTACCGGCATCGGTTCGGTGGTTTTCCGCGATGAGGCCAAGATTTTGGATTCCTGCAATATGGATCCTAATGAATTTTACCACCAGCACATCGGCCCCTACAAAGCCCAGTTGGAGATTTGGTACCAGCAAAATGTCAGCTTTATGGTTGACCTGAAATTGCTGTTCCTGACCTTTTGGGCCATCTGTTTTTCCAAAAGTAAACTTCACGAGCGTATGCTGAAAGATTTACCCAAACGGCCTGAGGCCTTGCAACTCCAAAAAAACAAAAGAAAGCAAAAGGCCCTTACCTATTCTTTCAGACGGCCTGCGTCTGCCCCCTCCCATTTGCAGGCTAATGAGGCTCATCCCGAGCCCGTTAAATAATTTCCTTTTTCAAATCTTGACGACTTGTACTGATTATCAGCCCGGAAACTTACTAACTAACACTTCCGGGCTGATTCAGTACATTTTCCATCGCCCCCCTTCGCTTTACATTTCTAAATTCCTTCCCCTTTCGCACACAATTTTGTTATTTTGCAGTCGTTAACTTCATCGGATTGTCCGGCTGGTTGTCGATCGTTCCCCCTTGGATGCGCAACCCCGGTCTGTCTCCAACCTGTCCCCTCTTGGATGGAGAGCTATTGCGACTCTTCAGTGGCGGAGCCGTACAAAGCGTCACGTGATGCTGCTTCTCCGACCATGCCACCAAACAACCGAATAAATCTACATTGTGAGAAAATTAGCATTACTAGCCCTCCCTTTCGCCATTGCGGGGGCCATGAGTTCCTGCGTTACCCACACGCAGCTCGTCAACTTCGATGACGAAGCACAACCTTTACCTTACGACAGTATCCAGATCATCGACAACCGGGCCGAAATTCGCGTCCAGGCTCAGGATTTGTTACACATCACGGTTCATAGTCAGGACCCCGAAGTGGCCGCCGCCTTCAATATCCAGCAGGGCGGCATGGGCAACCAGGGGGGCGGCGGTGGCCTGGGTAACCAGGGCGGCGGGCAAAACCTCGAACTGTTTTTCGGCTACCTGGTTGACGACAAAGGCAACATTGACTTCCCCGTCGTCGGCAAAGTACAAGTGGCCGGCCTGACGATCGATCAGGCCAAAGCTCGCCTGACCAGCGAGGTGCAGAAGTACCTGCGCGACGCCGTCATCAACATGCGGTTCCTCAACTTTAAAATCACCGTGCTGGGTGAAGTCAACGCCCCCGGCACCTTTAAAGTAACCAACGAGCGCTTTACCGTGCTCGAAGCCATCGGCCAGGCCGGCGATATGACTGACTACGCTAGCCGCGACAACGTGCTCGTCATCCGCGAACGCCAGGGACAACGCGAATACGCCCGCCTCAACCTCCAATCGGCCGATATATTCACCTCGCCCTACTTCTATCTCACCCAAAACGACATCGTCTACGTCGAACCCACTAAACCCGCCACCGCCCGCGTTGCCGACCCGGTGGTGCGGTATATTTCGATTGGATCGGGATTGGCGTCTTTGGTGGCTCTTGTGATTTCTCTGACAAATTAGGATTGTTGGGCTTGCGTAGGATGGTTTGGGGGTTGGAATGGTTGTTTTGGGGTTGATTGGACGGTTTGGGAAGTGGAGGAGTGGAGAAGTTGAGGAGGGGAGTGGGCTTGCGTAGGATAATTTGGGCTTTGGGGAGGTTGTTTTGGGGTTGATTGGACGGTTTGGGAAGTGGAGG
>CAYWHT010000723.1:0-2255 GCA_964458135.1 uncultured Saprospiraceae bacterium
AGCGAAGCTAAAAAGAGCCAGTCAGCATTCCCAAATCTTGCGTTGTCAGACTATAGAACCTACCCGAGCCTGTTCCAAGGCTTAATTTTACCCTTCCAACCAATAGCTTGCAAATCAGGTGACTCAATTATGGGAATGGTTAGCCGGCCAAATCTGTCAATGCATCCCACCAACCGTTTATTCCCCCCTGCTCATCCACCCGTCCATCTTTAACATTTCCCATCCCCCCCATCCATCAAAAAATCCCTAAATTGAAATTACAAACCAAACCACATCCCAAAACAATGCGCACCATCCTCCTATTGACCAGCCTCCTGCTCAGCAGCAGCCTCTACGGGCAATTCCAGATCGAGCTCGACCTCATTGCCAACGGTTTCGCTACCCCGGTAGATATCGCCAATGCCGGTGATCACCGCTTGTTTATCGTGGAAAAGCCGGGCGTCATCCGCATCCTCGACGCCGATCGCAATTTGTTGCCGGAACCCTTTCTCGACATCTCCGGCCGCGTCAACGACAACGGTGGCGAGCGCGGATTGCTCGGCCTCGTCTTCCACCCCCATTACGAAAACAACGGCTACTTTTTCGTCAACTACACGCGGGCCGACGGCAGCACGCAGGTCTCGCGCTTCGAAGTCAGCGGCGACGATCCCGACCGGGCCGATCCCGATAGCGAGCAGGCCATCATCGAGGTCGCGCAGCCCTTCGCCAACCACAACGCCGGCGACCTCAACTTCGGGCCCGACGACGGCTTCCTCTACATCGCCCTGGGCGACGGCGGCTCGGGGGGTGATCCGGGCAACCGCTCCCAGGACCCGCAGGAGCTGCTCGGCAAAATCCTCCGCCTCGACATCGACAACGGCGATCCCTATGCCATCCCCGACGATAACCCTTTCGTGAATGACCCCAACGTGCTGGACGAGATCTGGGCCATCGGCCTGCGCAACCCCTTCCGCTTCAGCTTCGACTGCCATACGGGCGATATGTGGATCGGTGATGTCGGGCAGGACAGCTTTGAGGAGATCGACTTTCAGCCTGCCGACAGCCAGGGCGGGGAAAACTACGGCTGGCGTTGTTACGAGGGCAACGCCCCCTTCAACACGGGCGGCTGCCCGCCCGTAGATTCCTTCACCATGCCGGCATTCACCTACGAGCACGTCGGCGCGGGATGCAGCGGCTCGGTCACCGGGGGCTACGTCTACCGCGGGGAGCAGTATCCCAATATGCAGGGTGCGTACATCTTCGCCGACTTTTGCACGGGGCGCATCCGCGCACTAAAGGCCGATGCCGAAGGCGCAATCGAGGAAGTGCCCGATGTATTTGAAGGCACGCTCGGCAACATCATCACCTTCGGCCAGGACAACAACAAGGAGCTATACCTCGCTCGCGCCAACGGGCAGGTTTATCGAGTGCAAAACGCCACGACGACGAGCACGGAAACCATCGCTACTTCGCCCGCCCCCTTCCGGATGCTTAACAACCCCTTCCGCCACCGGATCGAATTGCAATTCAACCGCGCAGCCCGCTACCGGCTCACCGTGCTCAATGCGCAGGGGCAGACGGTGGCGGATGTTGCACCGCAACAAATGACGGCCGGCGGCACTTTTTTCGTGGATGCGCGGCATTGGGCCGTAGGGGTTTATGTGGTGCGAGTGACGGATCTGGAGGGCAAGCGTATTTGGACGCGCAAGGTGGTTCGGGCGGAATAGGGCGCGGCGCCTACCGGGCGCAAATCTATTTGGAAGAACCGCATTGGATTTCCTGGATTTGTTTTATCGGTCCGCAGATGGACTGGGATGGCCGCGGACAAAGTACCTAAATACGGGTAAATTGTAGGAATGCAAGTCCTTAGCTGTCCCAAGATGGCGCAATTTGTCCCAACCTGGGAGATAAAAAGAAGGTAATTTTATATAATTGAGCGTAAAACCCATTGGTCTTCAGCCAATGGGATGAAAGCGAATGTTTTTTGAAATATTTTGTTTCAAATAGTTGCGATTTTGAATATTTTTGTGCATATTTATGTTGTCAGTAAAAGACAACGTAAGACTCCTAACGCTTTTTGAGCAGCGAGCTATTCTCTGGGAAGCCCGAAGCCCACCAATCTTCAGTTGGTGGGTAGTTCACTGATGGAAGTATTCGATAAGCTATTTAGGAACGGCTTTACTCGACCTGATTAGGATTGAGGTCAATCTCAATCAAGCCCGTATTTGTTCGATTGGGATGAATGAGGCAAGGAAATAAGGCGGCCCCCAAGGGGG
>CAYWHT010000724.1:0-2255 GCA_964458135.1 uncultured Saprospiraceae bacterium
CGCTACTGGTGGATTTTGCTTGTCGCAAACCGCCGGCGTCATCGCGGCCAATACCCGCTACGCGCTGATGGTAGGCGGCGTTTTGCTTCCCGTTCCAGAGGATGCGGCCCCGACTATCCAGGTAATCGGCGGGTTGCGGACGGCGCAAGGTGATGCCGTATTTGATGGCCAGGTAAGATTCTACCCGGGCGGTTTCCGCCTGGGTCAAAACGCGATCGTAGAGCACCCACTCGGGGAGGAGTCCGCGAAATGGATGGATGGGTAAACCGGATCTGGCCGGCAGCCCCCCCCACCGGATCATCAGTTGGTCATCGGCGGTGGTCGCTTTATCCGCCTGGTAATAGTGGTTGAGTTCGGGCTGTCCGGCCCGTTTATGGGGATAGTTCATGTAGCGGAAGGCGCCGAGGTCCGCCACCCGGTGGGTCGTCATCACTTGCCGGGTGGTCTGCCCGGTTTCGATATTCCAAAGGTTGCGCTCGTAGAGACTGTCCGCCGATTGGTAAACGGTGAATAAATCGAAAGCCCCCCGGTTGAGAACGGGCCAAGGAAGCACCACATGGTTCGACTCGGTAAATTGCAGCGCCGGATGAAAGTTGAGTGACTTGCCCGCCCGGGGAAAACGGCTTCCTTGCAAGGATGCGGGAAGCGGTTTTCCTTCCAACCCATCGAACCAAACATAAGCGCCCTTTTCCGTAGATGTGGTATAAAACCAAAAGCTTGGGTCGGCCACGCCACCGGGCGTTTGAGCGTAAGCGAAAAGATGGCTCAGCACGAATAACAGCATCCAGCAGCAACGGATTTTCATGGTAGCCGATTTTAGTAAGGCGAATAGGAAGGAAACGGAATCGCGTAGCCAAGCATCAACTGTACGGTCTTGGTCCTATTGTCATTTTCGATGAAAAAGTACCCGTTGGCTTGCGTTTCGATGGCGTCCGATAATCCGTGGTGGTAGCGGGCTTCAACTTGCAGCCCGAAGGTAAATTCATACCCCAGCCCCAGACCGATACTAAAGAGGGTTTCACCTTTCAGGACGTTCCGCAGGTTTTGCTGGATCTGCAGATTGGGACCGATTTCGGGCCGGTTGGAATCGTAGTGAATCTTTTCGTTAGAGGTATTAAAGCTCAGTTGCGGGCCAAGGGCGATGTGCAACCCGCCTCCCTCATCATTGAATGGATAGATCTTGAGGAAAGTCCCCAAATGCAGGTATTGGTAATCGAAATCGATTTGGTAGGTCAGGTCATCGATATCCTGGTAGTCAAACCGGCTGCTAAGCGTACCGAAAGTAATTTCGGGTTGAATCGCCAGCGAAGCCTCGTCGAAGCGATAATAAAAGAAAATCCCTCCCGTATAGCCCAGTTGGGGCATTATTTCCGTGCGGTAAGTATCTTCTCCGAAAAAGGGTGGGATGATGGTCGTCGCAATCTCATCGATTTGATGGTAGGTGACGCCTCCCTTAAAACCGTAGGCATACTGGTTGGGTGAATAGCGATCTTGTGCCTGACAACATACTATCGCCCACAATGACCAAAAGAGGATGAGTAGATTTTTCATTGGTAGTTTTTAGAATGATTCCCTCGATATTTAGAGGCTTGAGGCCCGGAATTTTACCACCAGACGGCAAATAATTCAAGCAAAATTCAAAAGAGGAAAAAATCAGTGGTTCTTCATCCTGTTTGAGGGCGGGAAAGTCTCTACTCTGGCGGCTCGATTTGCAGTTATTTTCCCGAAGACTGAGGGGTGCGTGCTGTCAGATTTGGTTGCGGTAACAATTCTGAAATCCCTTATTATGGATCTCCGTTTCCGTGGAAGCAATTTACTCTAATTGATAAGAAGATTCAATACAGTTCGTTTTCCATAAAAAAAGGTTGCTTTTAAAGGTAACTAAAAACTATGTTTCTGTAGTATAGATTTTACTTGGAGCCTGTTGGGAGTTTGCTTTTGATATGGCTACCAATATGATCGCTCCTAACGGAGCGCTCAACCCGGGTTCAAACCGCCAGGCCAACCTCATGCCCATCCATGCGGTAGCCATCAACACCTCATCCCCCTCAACTAAAGGCCCAGCGGGCCGAATACATTGGTAGCTTTGCGAAACATTGATCAGACCGGAGCTGCGGAGGAGCGTCAGGTATTAAGGTGGGATGAACGGGCCTGCCGGCCGGCGAAGCAGGGATTTTTTTGGAGGGACGCTCTGACTTGGAAGGCTGGCGCCTTCTCCGAAGCTGGCTGTGCTGACTGGAATGGTCCGCAGATGG
>CAYWHT010000725.1:0-1558 GCA_964458135.1 uncultured Saprospiraceae bacterium
AGGCTTTCCTTATCGAAAAATCCAAGGTCGGGCGGGGTTGCTCGAAAAAGTCCGGAATGGCCCCTTCTCCGTTGGCCGAAAGGCGTTCGCTAAAGTAGTTAAAGGATAAGATGGCGTCGAGGCCGACGTTGGGATCAACGTAGTTCAGACTCACGTTAAAGAGAAAGTCCGATTGGTCCTGAAAGGGGCGAGTGCGGCCCTTACCGGGGTTAAATCTAAGAACTTGTCCCAATTCCGTGTCCAGGTCACCTTCCTGACCAGGAATGTCAACATTGGAGGTCAAAATAGAAAAGTTGGAATTGAATTTCATATTGGAGAAGAAAGGCCCGATAAAGCCCAGGTTTTTCCGGAATTCGAATTCCCCTCCGTAGACGATGGCTTCGTTCACATTGACAAAAGTACGTTCCGGGTTGGCGGCAATAGGAAGAAATGCCCGGATGATGGGGTCCCGGAAATTTTTATAGAAGAAACTTACCGCGATAAGTTCTCCCGTATTGGGGAACCACTCCCAGCGCAAATCATAGTTGTCGATAGAAGTGAGTTCGAGGTCAAAGTTACCGGTAATACGGATACCCGAGCCAAAGTCAAAGGAAGAGAATGGGGCCAATTCGCGCATATTGGGGCGGGCCAGGGTTTGGGAGAACGAAGCCCGTACGTTCATTTCGTCGTTGAGGCGGAAGATGAGGTTGGCGGAAGGCAGAACATTGACCTGGTCAATTTCTCCGGGGGTTTCGGTGGTATCCAGACTCATCACGCTGATTTGGGTTTGCTCCACCCGTGCTCCGGCAATAAGCTTGACCAGCCCCCAATCGTAGGTGGCCATACCGTAACCTGCGGTAACGGTTTCTTCACCGTTATAGGAGTTTTCCAAAGAACTGGAGCCGAAATAATTGAGGTATACGCCGATTGCATTCCGGCAGTTGCCTTCGCCATCGGGACATTCTTCCACAAATTCTGCCGGAAATTCATTCGTCAGGAAACCGAGCAAGCCAATGTTATCCTCTTCGAAAAAAGCGTTGATGTCGCTAGTCAGGTTGGCCGCGAAAGGCGAATCATTATAATTAAACAATGCTTCGGTAAATTCCCGGTCTTTCTGCCGGTATTGGAATCCGACCTGGATCTTATTGGCTTTGCTTTTTTCCTGGGCAAATGGAATGGTCAGATCACCTTTCGCCAGATACTGGTCGTCGGCCAATTCCCGGAAAAAGTGGGCCGGAAGCCGGAATTCTGCGGCGTCAATGAAAAAGATGGGGTCTTCTCCTTCGCGTTGCTGCCGAATGTTGGGAAAAATGCGCAAGTCCGGTTCGTCTTGGGTGGTTTGAACATAGCTGGCGCCCCATTCAAATTTGATTTCGGACTCACCAAACACGTGCTCCCCGGTCAATTGATAGCTCTGCAACTCCCGCTCGATGAAATGGAGGGTGCGATCCTGTGCAACTCCGGCCGAAAGCGCTCCCGGATAGGGCCCTTCCAAAAAGCGGCCGATATTTTCTGCGTCGTGATTGTACAGGGCATTAAAGGATATCTTTTGGGAACCTAAGAATTTATAAGCCAGGTT
>CAYWHT010000725.1:1568-2239 GCA_964458135.1 uncultured Saprospiraceae bacterium
GACAGGTTGAGCAATCCACCAACCGTTGGGTTCTCGACTCCCTGATTGTCATTTAAGTCATAGAAAGTTGCCAAAGTCGATTCGCTGCCCTGTTGTCCGCCTCCCCGAAATTCAAAAAACCGGGCCGCGCCGTTTTCATAAAAATCATAGTTCCGCCGGTAGTTCAGTCCAACCAGTAGGCCCAAGGGGTTGTCGTTGCTACCAATATTAAAACGATTACCCACCGACAAGGAAACGCTGTGGTCGACAAAACTCTCATCCTGGATAGGCACCATTTGCGGATTGACCGACCGCACGGACTCATCGATAATCGCTGCCTCCAATTCGCTGCCGCGGTCGTTACGGGCGTTGGAAAAGAAGTTCTGGTTATTCATTATATCACGCACCTCTTCGTCTTGCAGGATGGCGGGAATTTCGCGGGTGCCGTCATCGTACCCCAGCCAATCGGTGCTTCCACCCTCTTGGGTGAGAAAGTCATCGATCAGGGAACTTTGGGTGTTGTACGTAAATCCGACCGAAGCGGAGAGGGTGAAGCGTTCCGGGAAGCTTTTGGTTTTGATATCGACGTTACCTCCGGTGAAGTCTCCGGGTTGGTCCGGGGTGAAGGTTTTGGAGGCGATAATGTTGTCCAAGAGGTTTGCCGGAATAAGGTCTAACTGAGTGCTGTTGCG
>CAYWHT010000726.1:0-2238 GCA_964458135.1 uncultured Saprospiraceae bacterium
TTGATTTCACATTGGGTTTTGGAAAGGAACTTTTTGACTTCGTAAGGGATGTAAAGTGGAGGAGTGGAGGAGTGGAGGAGTGGGAAATCACGACGTTCCTTTGATTTGGGGCCAAAGGCATAGTAAAAAAGCTACGAATATTTTCAAAAACCAAGAGCGATCGCCGCACCCGGAACGTGGGCTAGGGCTATGGCGCAGGGGCTCGCTTCGCGTTTCAAAGACAACCCACGCACCCATAGGCGGCAGCGCAACAACAAACCAACCAATAAACGCATCGACCCATCAACACTAAGCTATCCGTCATCATCGTCAACTACAATGTCCGGTATTTTCTTGAGCAGGCCTTGTTATCCGTGCAGCGGGCTTCCCGGAAGCTGGAAGTGGAAGTGTGGGTGGTGGATAACAATTCGGTAGACGATTCGGCGCAGATGGTTCGCGAGAAATTTCCCGCGGTGCGCCTGATTGCCAACCGGGACAATCCGGGTTTCGCCGTCGCCAACAATCAGGCCATGCGCTCGGCTTCCGGAGAATACGTGTTGCTGCTCAACCCCGATACGGTGGTGGAGGAGGATACCTTCGAGAAATGCATCGCCTTCATGGATGCTCATCCGGAGGCCGGCGGGTTGGGGGTCAAGATGATCGACGGAACGGGGGCTTTTTTGCCGGAATCTAAGCGGGGCTTTCCCACTCCCTTCGTGGCCTTTTGCAAGACCTTCGGCCTTTCCCGCCTGTTTCCCCGCTCTCGCTTATTCAACCGCTACCATCTCGGCTATCTCGATCCGGAGGAAGTGCACGAAGTGGAGGTGCTGGCCGGGGCTTTTATGCTGTTGCGCCGCTCCGTGCTCGACGAGATCGGACTACTCGACGAATCTTTTTTTATGTACGGGGAAGACATCGATCTGTCTTACCGCATCGTCCGGGCGGGCTACAAAAATTACTATTTCCCGGAAACCACCATTATTCATTACAAAGGGGAAAGCACCAAAAAGGGCAGCCTAAATTACGTACGGGCCTTTTACCAGGCGATGATCATTTTCGCACGCAAACACTTTGCCGGGGATCAGGCCCGGCTTTTTGTGGGCATGTTGCGCTTCGCCATCTACTTCCGGGCGGCACTTACCGTATTGGCGAATACCTGGCGCAAGGTTTACCTTCCTTTACTCGATGGCTTGCTGATTTACGGCGGATTGATCCTGCTGCAGAATTTCTGGGCCACCTATCACTTTCGCGATCCGGATTATTACCAGGATTCCCCCTTCGTTTATTTCAATGCGCCCCTGTACGTACTCATCTGGCTGTCCAGCATTTATTTCAGTGGCGGATACGATGAAAAGAAGGGACCGCGCCGCCTGATCCGGGGACTTCTTTTTGGCACCCTGGTGTTGGCGGCGGTTTACGGTTTCCTGGAAATGGAGTACCGGTCTTCACGGGCCTTAATCCTCATGGGGGCGGTTTGGGCCTTGGGAGCGACCATTGCGCTGCGTTCTGTATTACGGTTCTTCCAGACCGGTCGCTTCAGTCTGGGCGAGGAGAAACTGAAAAACCTGGTCATCGTGGGTTCGCGGGAGGAAAGCGCCCGGGTCCAGCGGCTACTCCACCAGGCTCGGGTGCCCAATAACTTTATCGGAACGGTAGCAGCGCAGACCGGAGCGGATACCTCGGTTTTCCTCAGTGGGTTAGATCAACTGCGGGAGGTCGTCATGATATACAAAATCGATGAGATCATCTTTTGCTCCCGGGATTTATCCGCCCAGGATATTATGTATTGGATGACCACGTTGGGGCCGGCGCTAGAATACAAGATCGTGCCCGAGGAGAGTCTGACCATTATCGGGAGCAGCTCCAAGCATACGGCGGGTGAACTCTACACTATCGACATCCAATTCAATATCGACCACTACATGCAGCGCCGCAATAAACGGTTACTGGATATTGCGTTTTCTTTGTTTTTGCTACTCACCATTCCATTTCAATTACCCTTTATTCGTTCCGGTACGGCACTCTGGAAAAATATCTGGCAGGTACTGACCAGTCGGCGCACCTGGGTGGGGTACATTCCCGGTACCGATCAAATCGATACCCTCCCACCCTTGCGGCCGGGCGTACTTTCTCCACTCGACGGTCTGCGGGTGGAGAAAGTCAACCAACCTACCCGGCGGCGCCTCAATTTTCTTTACGCCAAGGATTATCATGTGAGTAAGGATTTGGAGGTTTTGTGGCGGGGGTACCGGGGTGTGG
>CAYWHT010000727.1:0-2210 GCA_964458135.1 uncultured Saprospiraceae bacterium
TAAAGAAAAAATCGCTAGCCTATCTAAACACGACACTTATTAATTGCTCATCGCTTAGCCATTCTGCTTCGACTTCAACCGCTGCAGGTAAGTTTCCACCTTACGCACGGCGTCTTTCCCTTCTTCTTCCGCCAGTTCGAGGGCCTCTTCGGCGGCGCTGAGGGCTTTCTTGAAGTTGCCGTTGTAGGCCAGAATACCGGAATAGGTTAAGAAATAACTATAGTGCTCCCCTTTTTTGGTGGCGTCTTTAGCGATGGATTCGGCCTCTTCCATAGCGCCTTCGGTGGTATAGAAATTTTGGGCCAACTCCCGTGCAAGGCGGTGCAATTCGGCGGGATCGTTTTTGGCGACTTTTTTGACGTAGTCCTGGCAGGCTTCCAGGTAAGCTTCTCCTTCCTCCATTTCGCGAGCGTAGTCCATTCGTGCCTGGAAGGCAAAGGCTTCGGCTTCGTCGGGCAGTTGTGCTTCCATTTTCTTGACAGCTTCCTCCATCAACGCCCGGTAGTTGTACTCGATCGCTTTGTCGACGGTGGCTTCGCAGGCCTGGCGGATGCGTTCGGCTACGGCTTCTTCCGACATCAGTTGTTCGATCTGCTTTCGGTGCTCGGTCAGCAGGCCGAAGATGCGGCTATCGGCTTCGGTGGCCGCTTCGAAGATGATGCGCAGGTTGCCCTCGGTGGTGAGATCCGATTGCTCGCGCAGGTATTCGTTGGCAATTTTCAGGCTGGACTTACCTGCCCGGTTGAGGGATTTAATGTAGCGACGCACCAGGTCGGGATCGCGCTTGCCCTTCTCGTACTCCTCAGCGTATTGCGCGCTGCGGTCGATCTTGTTGAGCGCCGCCTCGCCCAGTTGCAAAAAGCCGTCTACCTGACGGGCGCCTCTGACTTTCTGAACGATTTCGCCGTTATAGTCAATATAGAATAAGGTCGGGTAGGCCGATACGGGATATTGCTTGCCAAATTGGATGCCCGCAGGGGCCTCCATATCCATCTTGACGTTGATGAAATGCCGATTGTAAAAAGCACCAACCTGATCGTCGGGGAATACCTGCTTGGACATGCGCTTGCAGGGGCCGCACCAGGTCGTGTAGGCATCCACAAAAATGATTTTTTCTTCCTGCTGGGCTTTTTCCAGGGCTTCTTCCCAGCTGCCGTGAAAAAACTCAATGCCCTTGGCGTGCAGCTGGACGCAAAGGATGAAAACAAAAAGGGTAGTCGTCAAATAACGCATGGATATTCCAGTTTTGGTGGTGACATCACAAAGATATAAGATCGAGTAGTTAGCAAAAAGTTAAAAGCGGGCATCCGGCGTTAAACCTTGCGGCAGCGTTGCGGTCCAACTCTCAAAATTCGCTCAATCATGCATTCCATACAACACTTGCATTGGCGGGCCGGTTTTGGCCTCAGCCCCAAGGAATGGCAGGAAAAACGGCACTGGAGCGTTGGGGAGGCGGTAGATCGGCTTTTCCGGGAAGCGGCCCGAAGCGAACTGCTAGCGGTGGCGCCCCCCCGCGACATCGATCTCCGGCAGCTGGATCGTGAAAAAATTATCGAATTGCGCAAGCAGGAGCGCCGTAAGGTGGGGGAGGAAAACCTCGGATGGATCACGCGCATGGCCGACCCCCGCAAGCCGTCGCTTACCGAGCGGATGGCGCTATTCTGGCACGGCCATTTTGCCTGCGAATTCAAAAATTCCCGCCTCGCACTAGCCCAACTTAATACCTTACGGCGCCACGGGTTGGGCAACTTTCGCGAGCTAGTCCTGGGGATCGCCCGGGATGTCGCCATGATTCGCTACCTCAATAACCAGCAAAATCGCAAACAGCAACCCAACGAAAACTTTGCCCGCGAACTGATGGAGCTGTTCACCATCGGGCGGGGCAATTATACCGAACGGGATGTAAAAGAAGCAGCGCGCGCCTTTACCGGCTGGTCGAGTAATATAAGAGGGGAATACGTATTCCGCAGCTTCCAACACGATTACGGCCGGAAAACCTTTTTGGGAAAAACCGGTAACTTCAACGGCGACGACATCATCGACATCATCCTGGAACGCCGGGAAACGGCCGATTTTATCAGCGGGAAGATCTACCGTTATTTCGTCAACGACCAGCTCGATCCGGCCATTCATAGGGAACTATCGCGTCAATTCTACGATTCCGGCTACGATATCGCCAAGTCGTTGGGTATCAAATGCACGGAATATTC
>CAYWHT010000728.1:0-2204 GCA_964458135.1 uncultured Saprospiraceae bacterium
GAAGCTAAAAAGAGCAAGTCAGAATTCACAAATTTTGGGTTGTCAGACTATAGATGGTCATTTACAGGCCAAAGGGTAAACGCTTAGTTAAACAATGCATTTGATTAGACTATGGAAGCATTCCAGACGTTAACCAGCACGGCAGTACCCCTGCCAATTGAAAATATCGACACCGACCAAATCATTCCGGCCCGCTTTTTAAAAGCCACGACCCGGGACGGTTTCGGGGAAAATTTATTTCGCGATTGGCGCTACTTACCGGGAGATACGCCCAATCCCGATTTTGTGCTCAACGATGATCGCTACACCGGAAAGATCTTGCTGGCCGGATACAACTTCGGCAGTGGCTCCAGCCGCGAGCACGCCGCCTGGGCGCTGTTTGATTACGGCTTCCGGGTGGTCGTATCCAGCTTTTTTGCCGATATCTTCCGCGCCAACGCCCTCAATAATGGGTTGTTACCCCTACAAATCGAAGAGGAACTGCTCTGGAACCTTTTAAAAATGGTGGAGCAAGATCCACAAACCCAATTGACCATTGACCTGGAAAAGCAGGAACTGACCGTCGCCGGCAGCCCACTAAAATCCGGTTTTGACATCGATCCTTACAAAAAGATGTGCCTGATCAACGGCTACGACGATATCGACTTTCTGCTGAGCCAGCGGGAACGCATCGAAGCGTTCGAACAACAGCAAATCCTTTAATAGATCACTTAAAGTTTATCGTAAAAATTATACCTTCCCATGAAACAAAAAATTGCGGTCCTGCCAGGTGACGGTATCGGTCCCGAAGTCATCCAGCAGGCGATTAAAGTACTAGACGCAGTGGCCGACCGCTTCGATCACTTTTTTGAGTATTGCTTTTCCGATGTCGGGGCAATCGCCATCGAAAAGACCGGTGACCCCCTCCCCGAGATGACCCTGGAGACCTGCCTGCAAGCCGATGCCGTACTTTTCGGCGCTATCGGAGATCCCAAATACGATCAGGATCCCACCTTGCCGGTGCGTCCCGAGCAGGGGCTGCTAAGGCTACGCAAAGAATTGGAGCTTTTCGCCAATATCCGGCCCGTCGAAGCCTATTATCCGTTGCTCTGGCTATCTCCGCTGAAAGAAGAATACATCCGGGATGTCGATTTCGTCATCTTTCGCGAACTGACGGGCGATTTGTATTTCGGCGAGAAAAAGCGCGAAGGAGACACCGCCGAAGATCAATGCATTTATCATCGCTCCGAGGTGGAACGCATCGCCCGCCTGGCCTTCGATCGGGCCCGCTTGCGCAAAAAGCACGTGACGCTGGTCGATAAGGCCAACGTACTCGAGACCTCGCGCCTCTGGCGGAAAACCGTTACCGCCCTGGCCGAAGAATACGCCGATGTACAGTTGGACTGGATGTACGTGGATAATGCCGCCATGCAAATCATCCAAAACCCGCGGCGATTCGACGTCGTCCTGACCTCTAACATGTTCGGTGACATCCTTTCCGATGAGGCCAGCGTGTTAACGGGCTCCATGGGATTACTGCCCTCCTCCTCCATTGGGGGGCGCACGTCGCTTTACGAGCCCATTCACGGCTCCTTCCCGCAGGCAGCGGGAGAAAACACGGCGAATCCCATTGCCGCCATCCTTTCGGCCGCGATGATGCTGGAAGATGCCGGACTGGTGCAGGAAACCGCCCTTATCCGCAAAGCGGTGGGCTACGTCTTGGCCAAGGGCATGGGCACCCCCGATCTGAAGCCATCCATGCTGATGTCTTGCAGCCACCTGGGCGATATGATCGCTCACCTGGTGGAGGAAGAAGACGAGTACGCGCACATTCGAGATGAAAAGGTCAACGAGCGATTGTCGACCATTATTTAGCAGCCTTCCATTAATTGGGTGTCGGGGTTCGATAGGCCAGCGCCTTTTCTTTAGCCAACCTGCCCCCTGGTGAGTACGGCGGGCAGGTTGGCTAAAGAAAAAAGCGCTCCTGGAAAACCCGGCAATTATTGATCGAAGGCCGCTTAACACGGCTATAATCTTAAGTTCGAAGTATAAACGGTTTGAGTAAGAAGCGATCCACCACGGGTCGCTTCTTTTTTTTATTTTTGCAGTAGATTACAACTACCTCCGAGTACGCACCCACCCTCAGCGATGAGAGATTAATAAGTGTCGTGTTTATAGTCTGACAACTCAGGATTTGTGAAAATATGACGCCGCTATTTTTTCGG
>CAYWHT010000729.1:0-2202 GCA_964458135.1 uncultured Saprospiraceae bacterium
CGTAAAAAGCTGAGATTTGAAAACGTCCGCTTCGTCTACGGAGATATCGAAGATTTACCTCTGGAAGACAACTGCACCGATGTGGTCATCAGCAATTGCGTGATGAACCTCTTACCTAACAAAACTCGGGGATACGCCGAAGTCTTTCGCGTATTGCAACCGGGCGGGCATTTCAGCATTTCCGATATCGTCATCGTCGGGGATTTGCCGCCCAAGGTAAAGCAAACCGCGGAAATGTACGCCGGTTGTGTAGCGGGCGCCATCGATAAGGAGGCCTATCTGGACATCCTGCGCCAAACCGGTTTTACCAACATTCGCATCGATCGCGAGCGGCTCATCGACCTACCCGAAAGCTTCCTGCTGCAACACCTGGAAGAGGCCGAAGTAAAAAGCTTTCTGGAGGGCGACAGCCGTATTTACAGTATCAACTTTTACGCGGAAAAACCAGGTTAGGGACCTGCCATTAATTAGGTGTCGGGTTTCGATAGGCCCGCGATTTTTGCTTTAGCCAACCCGCCCGCCATATTTACTAAGGGAGGCGGTTCTTCAATAAAGGAAAAAGCGCTCCTGGAAAACCCGACCCTTATTGATCGCAGGCCGTTCAAAGCTGGAAGCCCACTTCATCCAACACGATGACTCCCTTGCGGGCGCCATCGAAACGGAAGCGAATCGATTGCATCCTCTGCGGGCGGAAGGCCGGATTCATCCGGCGCAACGCTTCGAAGGGGATGTAAATCGTTTGCAGGACCGGCTCACTGGAATCCCCGTAGCGTTTTTCCAGCTTGTCGTAACGCGTGTACCGGGCTTTCAGAGGAGGCGCCAGCTGATGAATAGTGCTCAGCCGGAACCGCACCTCTTGCCCCCCATGGTCTTGAAGGATGAGGGTGGCGTCCAGCGGTTGATCTTTTTCTTTTTCTTGCGCATCAGCATCCTCCGCTGTTTCCTCTCCGGCGCCGGCATTGGCCTCGGTGGTGGAATCTTCTTTGTTTTCCTCTTCCCCGCTATCCTCCAGGGGATCGGCGGGATTTTCGTCCACTTCGGCCATCGAGAAGGCGAGGCGGGGATCAGAAGTCAGATCGTAGGGTAAAAGGCTATCGAAAGGAAGGGTTATCCGGTATTCAGCAATTTGGGATTCGTCCACCAACAAGCTGTCTACAAGGGCGTAGTTGCGAACCTTGCGGCTGGCTTCTTCCAGTTCTTCCGACGCCAATCCTTTTTCGATGAGTCTTTCGTAATCCCAGCCGAGGTAGACGACCTGGTTCATGCGCCGGCCACCACCGCGGCGGAAGCCGATATCTTTCTCCCGCCAGGTGTCGAGATTGGCCCCGCTTAGTTGCCCGCCTTCTTTGGTGGTAGTGGTCACATCAATATCTTCGTCAAAGTCGGCGATAAAATGGGTGTTTGCGTCGGCGTAGCGGTTCACGTAGAGGGTAGCGGGCAGCCAGTGCAGGGCTCTGCGGTAATCCTGAAACATAGGGCGGTAGCCCTTTTTCCTTTTTAGCGTCGCATCGAGAAAAGCTCCGATGTATACTTTGGCGATTTGCCGTTGCGCTTCTCCCTCCAGCAAGGGTTTCGTATTGAGCAGGTATCCGCGGGGAAATCCGCTATCGCGATTGCCCCATACCGTATTAAACTGACCGTGGTTGGCCCGGTGGGCGTATAATATGGATTTGAAATAATCCGCTTTTTCATCGGAGAATTGAATCCGCTTATACTGGCGCGCTCCCGAGAGGCCGGCCACATCCGCATCGTGGGATCCGTGCAACAGGAGGAAATTGACATCGCGCAGGGGCGTCGGCTGGTCGGAAGGGCGGTACTGTCCGTCCACCTGGGCTACCGAAACGATGGATTGGATATCGAAGCCGTAATCAAACTTAACGCGGGCGTCGTCGGGGTAATGGTCCAACTCGTTGAAGGCCGCCGCTACGCAGACCGCCTCCCCGCCACGGGAATGACCGATGAGGGCGATATTTTTCATATCTACTTTCCCGTAGAAGGGGTGGTCCGGTTTCCCATTCCACCGGCGCCACTGCCGCAGGTGTTCCAGCAGCATCCATGCCCGCGCGTCGTTCTCGGTATCGTAATCGGCCGACCAGTCGGTGTTGAGGAAGTTTTCGTCTCTCGTAACTGTGATATATCCCTTTCTGGCGAGCAACTCGCCGAGGTAGGCGTAGCCCGGAGCGGTAGAGTCCCGCAGCGGGT
>CAYWHT010000730.1:0-2195 GCA_964458135.1 uncultured Saprospiraceae bacterium
ACCGGAGCTCCGTAGGAGCGACACATTGAAACCTGACGCTCCTACGGAGCTACAAGCCATCCTTCCAATCGAATTGCTTAGTTCCCTGGGAGCTACTTTTCACCCCGCCACTTTTCCACTTTGCTACTCCTTTCTTTCTCCACTTGCCCAAGTCGGGCGATTACCGTCTCATTCCCCCGCACGTGTTGGCCGATTTCCACTTCGACGGTGGCGTGGATGGGCAGCAGCAGGTCGACGCGGGAGCCGAATTTGATGAAGCCGAGTTCATCTCCTTGTTCCACGGCGCTTCCGGCCACTGGATAGGTGCAGATGCGGCGGGCCAGGGCGCCCGCGATTTGGCGCAGCAGGATTTCCACCCCACCGGGAGTGCGAAGCACGAGGGTGGTCATCTCGTTGTCGGTGGAGGATTTGGGGCGCCAGGCTACCAGATATCTGCCGGGATGGTGTTTTCGGTAGATGACTTCACCGCTCGCCGGCACCCGGTTGACGTGCAGGTCGAAGATCGACATGAAGATGGATATTTGCAGGCGCTGATCCTGGAAATACTCCGTTTCTACGGTTTCTTCGACGGCCACCACTTTTCCGTCGGCCGGCGCGTAGAGGCCCTGGTCATCCGCTAAGGCAATAGGGCGGTCGGGATGGCGAAAAAATTGCAGGAAGAAAAAAAACAGGCCGGCGGCGAGCAGGCTGACGACCAAACCGGCCGTGAGAGAAACTATGAAAGCGGCGAGGGCCATCAGCAAGAGGGCCGCGCCGATGATTCTGAGAAAATGTTTGCCTTCGGGGTGGATGCGCATGGATACTTGGGTTGTATAGGCTGCCAGGTCAGCATTCACAAATTTTGGATTGGCAGACTATAATGTGATGGTTTTGGTTTTGGGAATTGATGCCCGCTCGCTATTGCATCCTGTTTTCACACCTTCTCCTCTCCCACCCTTTCGCGCCAAACCGTTTGTCCGAGCCGGTCGATATACGTCCAGCGGCCGTACTGTCCGGTCAGGGCGAGGCCATTGCGGAAGGGGGTGGCCATTTCGTATTCCGGGGGAATGACGAATTGCCCTTCGCTATCGATGTACCCCCAGTCACCGCCTTGTTTAACGGGGGCGAGCCCTTCCGAGAACAGGCCGGCATCTTCAAAAGCAAAGGGGATATGCAATTTGCCGGAAGCGGAGAGGTATCCGAAGCGTTCTTCGCGGCGCACGGGCGCCAGCCCCTCGCTAAAGTCGCCGGCGGCTTCGTAGCGAGGGGGAATAGCGATGCGCCCGGAACGATCGAGATAGCCGTAGCGGCCCTCCCGGCTGAACAGGGCTAGATCTTCGAAGAACTCGCCTTTGGCGAGGCTTTCCGTTAGATCCATCTGCGGAGGTAACAAAATTTTGCCCCGCCGGTTGATCAACCCCCATTGTTCCTCTTCGATGATGACCGCCACCTCATCCTGGAACGGCAGGGCCCGTTCGAAGCGAGGTTCGATGACCCAGGCGCCCCGGCGGTCGATATAGCCATAGGCGCCATCGGCGGCAGCGGGCGCCAGCCCGGAGCGGAATTCTCCGGCGGCCCCGTACTGGGGAAGAATGGCAAATTGCCCTTCCCGGTCAATGTAACCGTAAAGCCCTTCGTAGCGCACGGCCGCCAGATCCTCACTAAAATCACCCGCCGTTTCGTACTGCACGGGGACGGCCAGGTTGCCGCGCGTGTCGATAAAACCCCAGCGACTGACCAGTTGGGCCCGCGCTAGTTGTTGCTCGAAGTGCCCCACGTAATTGAAAAAGTGTTTGAGCAGCAACCGCCCCATCTCGTCCATGGGCACCAGCTTATCGTTGAGCCGCACGCGCGAAAAGCCGTGGTAAAAATCTTCCACCTGATAGTATTGGGGTTCGATTACCACCTCGGCCCGCCCGTTGATGAAGCCATATTTGCCGTGTTCGCGTATTTTAAAAAGTGGTTGCCGCATAAGCCTTCAACAAATCCATTCGGGGAATATAAACGGAAGCTCGTTTTTTGTATACTCCCAACCGTTTGCGAATATACTTATTTAAGCGATGAGCAATCAATAACGGTCGGTTTTCTAGGAGCGCTTTTTCCTTTAAAAGAACCCCCGCCCTTAGCGCTGCTGAGAGCGGGAACTGGCTAAAGAAAAAATCGCTAGTACACTGTGCAATAAGTAGCTTTGCGCTTTGGCAGTGTCTTTTGGCGAA
>CAYWHT010000731.1:0-2186 GCA_964458135.1 uncultured Saprospiraceae bacterium
CATATCGGGATTGAAATCTTGCAGGATCTCCCACAGATAGTCGGCCAGCTTACAAAGGGTGGCTTTTCCGACCTTTCTCATTCGCTCGGCTTTTTGGTGATCTTGGGTAGCTAACCCGAATTATGCATGGGTTTTTCGTAGTGAGCGGCGCAAATGGTGGTTAGGCCTGGTCGCTCGCAGGCATGAGCCGCGCAGGCGCATCCCCAGATACGTTGAGCAGCGAAGGACGAAGACGGCCAGGAATGGCGCCGCGTAATAGATCAATTCGTGCATAATCCGGATTAAGACACTTCCGGTCATCACCGAAGAACCTATCCGCGTCTTCCGACTTGTTATTACCGTCTACTGTGACTCAGATATCAAAAACCACCGTCGTCTCCCAATTCCCACCCGCGTTCTGGCGGATTTCCGCCTCGTGGTAAGTAACGGCCTTGACATCTTCGTCAAACCCATCCACCGGCGCGCCGAAGAGCCAGGCGGCCAACTGATTGGGCCGGAAATGCTCCATTTCTATCCGGCAGAAGATAGCACGTTGGGTAAGGGATTCGGTGAGTACGTCCGATAGAAAATCAATGAGTAGACCGGTCAGGTCGGTTGAACGTAGGCGGATCATGGTCTCAATGATCAAATCGGGATTGTCGTTGCAGAAGCTTGGCTTGAGGACATTATTCATGCCTTCCAAACCAGCCTGAAACAAGCGCTCCCGCGAATCCGCCTCAATTTGCAGGCGGATATCCGCCGCGTCGGGGGTGAATTGAATGCGTTGCACGGTATTTAAATTTTAATTGGTTAGTGGCTTACCGTATAAGATAAGCATTTTTGGAGTGGCGGGAAAGTGACAAATGTCAGTGGGGTTGATTTTAGCGTTGATTCCGCGCTTGACGCAGGTAGTGCTTTGGGAGTATTGGTAGTTTCGAACTCCCATCGTTAATTAAACGTCACTTCCACCAATACCGGCAAGTGATCCGAAGGATACCGCTGTTCCCGTACTTCCACGATGGTGCCGTGTTTATGCACTTCTACATTCTGGCGGGTAAAGATGTAATCGATCCGCCGTTCCAGGGGTTGGGTGATGTCGAAAGAGGCCCAGGTGCCCTCCGGGCCATAGGCGCGATCGCCGGCCAGGTTATAAGTATCCTGTAAATCTGTTTCCCAGTTTTGGATGACCGGCTCGGAGGCGTCGATGTTAAGATCGCCCATAAAGAAAACCTTATCGCCGGAGGCGGTCAGCGATTCGATCTTTCGATTGATCAACCTTAAGCTGTTGGCGCGGGCTTGTTTCCCGACGTGATCGAAATGGGCGTTGAACACCCAAAACCGTTCGCCACTTTCCCGGTCCTCAAATTGCGCATAGGTGCAAATCCGTTCCATGGCCGCATCCCAGCCCACGGAAACCCGGTCGGGCGTTTCCGATAGCCAAAAGGTCGACTGCCGCAGCACCGCAAAGCGGTCTTCCCGGTAAAAAATAGCCGAATATTCGCCCCCGGTCTTCCCATCGGCCCGGCCCAGGCCGAGATGGGCATAACCCGGCAGCAAGCTATCCAACTGTTGCAACATATGGTGCTCCACCTCCTGCGTGCCCAACACATCCGGCTCGTAGAACCGGATTTGCGCCCCCACCCAGGCCTTGCGGTTAGGCCAGGCGTTGACGCCGTCGTTGGGATTGTCGTAGCGTACATTGTAAGTCATCAGGCGGAGGGATTGGGCGGTGGCGGTCGTTCCCGAAAGAGCGAGCAACAGGATCAGAATAATACGAGTGGGCATAGGATGCTTTTGGGTTTAAAGATAAGAATTGGAGAGCAGCCGGAAGAGCATCCATAAGGCCTTTGTCAAATAGGATAACCATGGATAGGAAGCATCGTGAAAAAATTTGATCAAGATCATGTATGGATATGATAAATGTCATTTTCAAGGCATGGCAAAATGGCTAAATTGTTCTTGTCAAAAGGGGTGGAAGTTGCTACCGCTTGGCCTTTTGTTTGGAGGGGCTGACAAAATGCTTATCATCCATAACGGTGCCTTTTGCGCCTGCCCCTATCCAGACACAGCCCGGCATCTCCCACCTAATAGTCTGTCAACTCAAAATTCGTGAATGCTGACTTGGCAGCCAATAAGATGAATACATTTATTCCTTAGCGATGAGCAATTAATAAGTGTCGTGTTTAGATAGGCTAGCGATTTTTTCT
>CAYWHT010000732.1:0-2185 GCA_964458135.1 uncultured Saprospiraceae bacterium
CCGAAAAAATAGCGGCGTCATATTTTCACAAATCCTGAGTTGTCAGACTATAAATCGGCCCTTAAAAATTCCTGCGTCAAGGAATCCGAGTCCTGGTATTGCTGGCGTATTTCCCCGAGCCGGGTCATCAACTCCTCCTTTACGGATTCGTATTCCGGATCGTCGAAGACGTTGCGCATCTCATTTGGATCCTCCCGTAGATCGTACAATTCCCACTCATCAATGTCGTGGTAAAAGTGGATAAGTTTATAGCGCTGGGTGCTGATGCCATAGTGCCGTTTGACGGCATGGATGCCGGGATATTCGTAATAATGGTAATAGAGCGCATCGCGCCAGTCATCTTGTTGCCCCGCCATCAGGGGGAGCAAGCTGCGCCCCTGCATATCTTCGGGAGGCGCCACCCCGGCCACTTCTAATAATGTTTGGGCAAAATCCAGATTTTGCACCAGATTGGCATTGACGCTCCCGGCCTCTACTTTTCCGGGCCAGCGCAAGATCAGGGGCGTTCGGTAGGATTCTTCGTACATAAAGCGTTTGTCGAACCAGCCGTGCTCGCCCAGGTAAAAGCCCTGGTCGGAGGTATATACGACGAGCGTATTTTCGGTTAAATTATTTTCGTCCAGATAGTCGAGCACCCGGCCGAGGTTGTCGTCTACGGATTGGATCGTAGCCAGATAGTCTTCCATGTAGCGTTGATATTTCCATTTGGTTAAAGCTTCTCCCGTAGGCGCCTCGCGCACGAACTGGAGATTGATAGAGTCGTACACCGCGTCCCAGTTTTCTCTTTGCTGTTCCGTCAGGCGGTTGTACTGCCTTAAATAGACGGGTTTGTACCATCCCATGAATTCTTCCCGGCCCAACATATCGACGATACGGGGGTGAATTTTATTATCGCTACTCAATCCCATATGATCGTGGATGCGCATTTCGGCTTCGGCGGCGGCCGTTCCCCGTCCGGAATAATCATCGAACAGGGTTTCCGGTTCTGGGATATCCGTATTTTTGAATGCGCGCAGGTGATCCTGTGCAGGCCACCACTCGCGATGCGGCGCCTTGTGGTTGTACATCAGCATGAAAGGTTTGCTGGTATCCCGCCGGCTAGCGAGCCAATCGATGGCTTCGTCAGTGATGAGGTCGGTGACGTAGCCCGTATCGCGCACCATACCGTCCGCCGTGCGGAAATCCGGCTGGTAGTACTGCCCCTGCCCGGGCAACACCTTCCAGTAGTCGAATCCGGTAGGTTGGGATTTGAGGTGCCATTTGCCGACGATGGCGGTTTGGTAACCCGCCCGCCGCAGCAGTTTGGGAAAAGTAGTTTGGGTGCTGTCGAAAACCTGCCTGTTGTCGCGCAAGCCGTTGAGGTGACTGTGTTTGCCGGTTAGGATGACGGCGCGGCTAGGCGAGCAGATCGAGTTAGTCACGTAGGCCCGGTCAAAACGCATGCCCTCCCGGGCCAGGCGATCGATATTGGGCGTCTCGATGAGCCGGTCGTCGTAGGTGCTGATGGCCTGAAAGGCGTGATCATCCAGTAAAACGAACAGGATATTGGGGCGGGCGCCCGCCATCTCTGAGGTTTGCTCTTCGGGCCGGCAGGCGCCGAGCGCGAGTAGAAATGCCAATGGTAGCCAAAAACGTGCCATATCAATAAGTTTTTTGTAGTCTGCCCACCCAAAATTTGTGAATGCTGACTTGTCAGACTACAGGTAAATTTTGAACAATTTACCTTATTCTCGAGCGCCAAGCTTGGATTTCGGCTACAATTTATCGGCATTTTTTCGGTAGGTAGCCGCCTGCCGGAGGATGGCTTCCCGTTCTTCGGCATCCATCTTGTCGAGCACCCGGTACATCATGGCTACTCGTGGGTTTTTGCCCAGCTTATCGCGATGGCGATGGTAAAAGTCCCAGTAAAGGCTATTGAAGGGGCAGGCTTTGTCGCCGTATTTTTTCTTGCGGTCGTAATGACAAGTGGCGCAGTAGTCGCTCATTTTATGGATGTAATTGGCGCTGGAAATGTAGGGTTTGGTGCCTACGATTCCTCCGTCGGCGAATTGGCTCATACCGCGGGTATTGGTGATTTCCACCCATTCTTGGGCGTCCATGTAAATGCCGAGGTACCATTCGTCGACTTCGTCGGGATGGACGCCCATCAGCAAGGCGAAATTACCGGTGACCATCAGGCGTTGGA
>CAYWHT010000733.1:0-2182 GCA_964458135.1 uncultured Saprospiraceae bacterium
ACCCGTTGGTTGATTTCCTGACGCTTCGGCATGCGGAGACAATTACGCTTCCGCTAAATCCCGGAGGATTTGCAGGAGGGCGTTGGTTATCTTGTTGTTTCTGATGCCGGCCTCGCTGCTGGAGAGCAAGCCCATGCGTTCTTCCCGTTTCAGCGTTTTCCACTGGTTGGAGAGCGCAGTGACCTCGTCGTATGTACCGTCTTCCCGCCCGTTGGTGATCTCCTTTAGTTTCCTGAAAGCCTCCTCGGTGCGGGCTTTACCGATAAGCTCCCGGATGGTTTCCAACTGCGGCTGACCGGGCGAAGCCGGTTGTTTATCACTACCGCCGTAGTTGTGGTAGACATCCCCGATATGCACGTTATTCCCTTGAATATCGGAGCGGTTGACTACATTTTTGCTGTTGGAGATATCTGTTTTTGGCTCTTGCTTATCGTCTTTGCGGTCGGACATGGTGGTGGTGTTTTGGTATTATAGGCTGACTAATTTAGGGGTTTTTGGGGGAAGTTGGGAATAAGGAGAAATTATTCGATCAAAACGAAGCCACCCCATTGCCCGGCCGGGTACTCAGACCGCATGTCCATTTTAGCCTGGCGCAGTGCACGCGCTGGAGCATTGCCCATTGTCAAGTTTTGGTAGAAGCGTTGCATTAAGCGTGCTGCCGACTGATCTGAGACTTTCCACATCGACAATAGCAACTGATCGACTCCGGCAGCCTGGAAGGCGCGCTGCAACCCGAAAACGCCCTCTGCATTTTGGATATCGCCTCTGCCGGTATCACAGGCCGAAAGAATAGCGAGCCGGATATGGTCGAGGTCCAGGTTGGCTACTTCAAAGGCGGTTAGAATTTGATCCTCTGTAGTGGTGGGGGTTCGACGACCCTGCCAAGCTATATTACAGCCCGAAAAAACCAGACCGGAACGAAAAAGGGGATCTTGGGCGGTATAGATGCGCTCCCAAAGCCGGCTTGTAGAATCCAATTGCGTATTTTCTATGGCTTCGAAGAAAAAGCCGTGGGTGGCCAGGTGAAGAATGCCGGGTTGGTCTTTTCCCGATAACAATTGCAGGTTTTCCTCCAGTGCATCTTCGCGTAAAAAAAGGCGACTTTGCCAATCTGCACGGCGCACCACGGAATCGATTTGAAGGACTTCCCGCTCCGTTCCCGGGAGGTAATTAAATCTTCCCGGAGCCCGTTCGGCGGCTTTTTTCCATTGGGATATGTTCTTTTTTCGAGCGCTAGTTAAATTCCGGCTCTTCCCGTTAAGGGAGCCTTGGTCTGCCCGAATTCGTTGGACCGCTTGCCCCAAGCGAGCGGAATCCAAGTCGTAGCGGGCGCCACCGAAAAGGGTGATCTTTTTAGGTAGGGAAGCATTGGGTGCTCTTTG
Source organism: uncultured Saprospiraceae bacterium (assembly GCA_964458135.1). Lineage (GTDB taxonomy): Bacteria > Bacteroidota > Bacteroidia > Chitinophagales > Saprospiraceae > CAYWHT01. Next base: position 1,383 of record CAYWHT010000733.1, read on the forward strand.
ATTTCGGAAGTCCCGCATTTGGCTATACCGGTGAAAACGGTACCGGTCGAGCAAGCGCTCCTGGCCCAGGGAATCGGTAGGTAATGCGGTAAAAACTACCTGTTGCAGAAGGCCATCCGGGGAAAGGTGAATTTCTTGCACCCCATCCAGCAGGGAATCGATGGGCGCCCAAATTTTTTGGTATAGGCGGTAGCCCTGATCGGAATAGGCGATGTAGGCGGGCGCGTCCGGAGTGGAAATAGATAGGCTTTGAGTGATGCTGGAATCACTATCAAGCTCTATTAGTCTGGGCGCCTTCCATTCAGGACGAATTACCAATGCGCAGTAATAGTAATCTTCGGTGAAGCCGATTCCATCAAAGTATTGATAAACGAAAAAATCGACCGCAGCGTGGTTGGCGGGAAGCCGCTGAGACCAAGTATTGCTATCCAGCATACCAGTCACCCGGACGGGGGATGCAACTTGTAGCCGACGAGCCAATTGATTGGAAAGTCGTTGCATATACTCCTGCAATTCCTGGGGGGAGTCATCCAGTCTTTGCTTTTCGGAAACCGACATGAGGTAAGTGTCCGCGTAACGAATGCGGGCCCTTTGCCATTGCCGATAAAGATCCCGTGTTTGGGGGTCAATGCTGGATATATCTTCGAGCCGTGTGGCCAGGCTGTAGTCGAGAGCAAGGCCTTTAATATTGAAGACAATTTTTTGTACTTCCTTCACTACAGCCTTGACATCTGATTGGGCGACTCCGTAGGAAAAAAAGCGGGCAAACTGTTGCTGAGCTCTTTCGAGATACCGTAGCC
>CAYWHT010000734.1:0-2180 GCA_964458135.1 uncultured Saprospiraceae bacterium
GTACGGCGCTAATTAGTCGGCCTGTTCGATAATATCTTAAACCCGCTTCGTACCTGGCTTTACCCTTGGGACGAAGCTCGCAATCCCGGCAGCTTCAAATAATTTCTGAAAATACCCCTCCCAAAACATCAAAGAACTTATTACACAGTGTACTAGCTACTAATTTTCCCCAAATCTGCAGGCTTTTGGAGGCTTATTCTAGAGGGGCAAGGACACAGGCTTTTGTATATTTGCCGGCGCAAAGCCGTATTCATGGAAAAATCACCCGATGTCCCGGAGCTCGCCTTCTTGCTGGCCAACTTAAAGCAACGCGCCCGCGATGATAAGAAAGCCAATAAAAAGTTTTTCCGCCAACTAGCCCGGCGGCCACCCCGCGATCTGGACCGGCAAGTCGCCACGCTTCACGAGGAAGTCTTTGAGGAAATCGACTGCCTGCAATGCGCCAACTGCTGCAAAACGACCAGCCCCATTTTCCGCGACAAAGACATCGAGCGCATCGCCCGCCACCTTAGCCTGCGCCCTGCCGAATTGGTCGACCGCTACCTGCAACTCGATGATGAGGGGGATTACGTCCTTACTCAAGCGCCTTGCCCCTTTCTCGGCGCCGATAACTACTGCTCCATCTACGAGATCCGTCCCAAAGCCTGCCGCGAATACCCCCATACCGATCGCAAGCATTTTCACCAGATTCTGGATCTGACATTGAAGAATACGGCAGTGTGTCCGGCAGCTTTTCTGGTGGTGCGGCGGCTTAGGAACAGGAGTAGTGGGTAGTTGGATGCAGCCTTCGAATCAAAGCGCCGTCCAACTACCCACTACCCACTACTAATCAAAAGCTACTGCTTAATAAGTTTCCGGCTCCGCACCCCCCGCTCATTAACCATCTGCACCTGGTAGATGCCGGCCGGCAGGTCGGCCAATTGCCAATTAACCGTCTGCTCACCGGCGGTGGTGCGGTATTGCCTCAGGGTGCGGCCGTTGGGACCCAGGAGGCGTACGGTTGCACCTTCCGCGAAAGCATCGTCCAATTGAACGGTTACCCGGTTTACGGCAGGGTTGGGATAAATCCGTAGCTCGGCCGTTTCCCCACCGAAATCATGGTTCTCCGCTTCGATCCGGGCCAGCACCTCCACATCATCTGCACCGTAGTAGCGGTCGCCGCTCTGGTAGGTGACGCGGAGCTCCTCTTCTTTTCCGGTTTGGGCATTCCAGCGGTACCAGTGGTAGGCCTCGCCGGGCGTCAAACCTTCGGTGGCCGGGCTGTTTTCATCGTCGCCCCAAACCGTGATGGCCAGGTGTTCGCCGGTGTAGCGGGCGGCGCCGTACACTTGTCCGGCTGCGTTGGCTACCGCGATCTCGTCTCCGGGGCGCAGGAAAGTTTCGGCTACTTCCGCCGGAAGGATGAGGGTGGCATTATGGCTGCTGGGGCGCTTGTCGAGTTGGACGAAGTGACGCACCTCCGGCTGATCCTTTAAGTTACGGAAGGCGGCTTGCGTATTGGAAGCTAGGCTGGGATAAACCAGAGTAGTGGCGGCATTGGCCTTAAGCTTGTAGCCCTGTCCGGGTCGCAGGGCGCCGATGCTGTTGATGCCCAGTGCGGGAATATAGGTGTTGCCTGCGTTGTCCTTGAGGATGTCAATCCGGTCGATGATGGGGGCCAGGACCTGCTCGACGGGGCCAGGATTCGAATGCAGGTAGGCGATAATCTGCCAGCCCGTTTCGATCGGTATGGGTTGGTTTTCGGGGCGCACGCTTTGGCCCGTCAGAATCAACTGGGCGGGTTGCGCCATCTTGACCTGGTAGCCCGCTTCGATCCGCCAGTCGCCAATGCCGTTGACGTCGAGCTCGGGCACGTAGCTGCGGCCGGCGCCGTCCTTGACGAAAAGTAGGTCGTCGGCTACGCTGCCGAATACGGCTTCAAGCTGGCGCTGTGGCGGTACGACGTTGCTGGAGATCATATTCCAGCCGGCTTGCAGTTGAATCGTCAGGCTTTGCTCCTGGGAGGCTCCACCTTGCAGCCCGCTGAGCAGGCTGAGCCCTTCTGCGGCATATTGGTTGGTGTGGGTGATGACGCCGTTGGCGGGAGCGAAGGTGGCGTTGACCGGCACTTCTGTTCCGGTAGCGCTGCGGTAGACGCGTAGTTGGAAGGTTTCGCCGGGGCTAAAGCCGTCTTTTTGGGG
>CAYWHT010000735.1:0-2175 GCA_964458135.1 uncultured Saprospiraceae bacterium
GAGGACGGCCAGGAATGGCGCCGCGTAATAGATCAATTCATGCATCATCCGGGTTTTATAGTCTGACAACTCAGGATTTGTGAAAATATGACGCCGCTATTTTTTCGGCTGGCAAGGCGGAAAACGTAGGCATAGCCTAAGTTCTGTCGAGGCTTTCCAACGCAGCAAGGCGGAAAAAGAGCAAGTCAGAATTCACAAATTTTGGGTTGTCAGACTATAATTGGGTATTTCCGGCGTATCTCACCAAAACGGCACCTGTCGCTTTGGAATTGACCCCAAAAATTCGGTGCTGGATACTGAATGTAAAGCTCACGATTTGGATAATCTGTACGTGGTCGATTCGAGTTTTTTCCCCTCGGCCAGCGCCGTGAACCCCACCTTGACCATCATCGCCAACGCTTTGCGGGTGGGCGAGTATTTGGCGAATAAGTGATCAAAGAATTCGCATTTTTACCCGGCAGAGGAGCCGAGGACGGGTTATCCGGTAAATCAACTTTTCGGAGCGCATTCAACTCTTATCACTGATAAGCTAACTCAAGCTTATACTCACCCGGATCAGAATTCCGGTTTCCGATCTCGATGCGGTAGGTGGCTCCCTTTTTTGCTCTGAACCAAGTAATGACTGGGTTTCCCTTGCGGGCCATGGTGCCGATCAGTCGGTTGCCGTCGGGGTCGAAAATGGAAACGGTGGGGGAGTAGGTTGCGGTGAAGTTCCTCAGTTTGAAAACAACCCGGCCGTCATCCGTAGCTGGAAAGTTGTAATAATGCACATCCTCGCGGCTTAACAGGGTAGCCGTGATCATTTCACCGGGCTGGAGGGTTTGGGCGCTTTCGGGCGAACTGTGCGCGCTCCTTTTGGGTCCTAAAGGGAGAGAGGCTTCGGTGTTGGTTTCTTTTGGGGGTTTGGTATTGGGCTCCACCCGGGGTTGATCGATTTTCGCTTTTTCGTTTTCTTCGGCGGGTTCGGTGCTATTGGGTTGGGTGGGTGCGGTTTCGTTTTCGGATAATTTACTGCTTTGGTCGGTCTCTTCGGTTTGGGCCGCTTGGGGCTTCGCCTCGGGCCCGGTACCGGCGTGGCGATAACTTGCAAGGTAAACGGCTCCAATGACTACCAGAAAGCCCACGGGAACCAGCCAAAGCCATTTCGATCGCCGTCTGCTTTTGGTTGGTGGGTCGGACGTATTTTCCTCCACTGGGGAAATGCCAAAATGCTGGGCGGCCACCGGGTCCGTGTGTAAATTACTGACGATATGGATGAGGCCCTGGGTGATGCGGTTTTTTTCAATATTGGCGTTATCATGATTGACGAGCCCCGACATTTGCCGGTCGGTCAGGTCTTGAAATTGCCGGGATAAAAGCAAGAGGTCATCGTAATAAGTTCCCTCCGGAGATGGGTACAGTTCCATCAACTTGCCGATGGCTTCCGGGATTTCATTTTCCGAGATCAACTGAAATATTTCTTTTCGGAATGCATCGATCGTGGCCATTCATTAAAATTTGAGTTTTCCCTTGCTGTCCCAAAGCCCCCAATAGGCGCCTACATCGCCCTCCGCACCGACTTTCCAGGATTCGTCGAAAGACGAAAAATAAAAAACTTCAATGGCTTCTTGCGCACACCAATGCTGCACATTCAGAAAATACCTCAACGCATGGTCTTTTGACGGCTGCGCATCATCCAGCCCCGTACCCTGGCTTGGCCATCCGGTTTCGCTGATGATTACTTTTTTGCCGTTGGCGGCGTGTAGCGCCTGATAGTACATTTGCTTGATATGCACCAGCGAATAGTCGATATGACAGCCTTCCCAGTACGGGTAACAATTGGCGAGAATCACATCGCAGGCCTCCGTGATTCGGGGCCGGGCGCTAAATTCATAATAGGCGTCCACATAACCTACCGGAACATCTGTCAGCGCTTCTTTTACCCGGGCAATGTAACCCAAAAGTTCCTCTTCGGTCAGCTCATTGCGGTATAGCACTTCATTTCCGACGGCGGCAATATCGACGTAACCGGCTTTGGCGAGTTTTATCAAGCCGGCTATTTCTTTCTCAATCAACGACTTATCCTCACCCAGCCAAGCGCCTACCAGGGTTTTCAAGCCGAATTCACGAGCGACCACAGGTATTAACTCGTTACCCTCGATACAGGAAAAAGAACGGATCCACCCGGTATAGGGG
>CAYWHT010000736.1:0-2158 GCA_964458135.1 uncultured Saprospiraceae bacterium
ACTCTTGAATCAAAGATAGCCCATAGCTACCTGACCGATGAGCAACGCCGTCTATTGCCGAAATAAGCCGCGAAAACGGTCAGGTATTTAGTTCCCGAGGCACTGGCTCAAATTAATTAAGCTTTGAAATCGTCTAAGTAAAAAATGACGTAACTGCCGTTTGGCTGAACCGGATGGGCGAATCTATCAACTAACCCGGATTATGCATGAGTTCTTCGTCATAGATGAACTCATGCATAATCCGGGCTAATAATATTCAAATACTTTCCAGGCGTTTAAAAAGTTCATCGCGGTAGGCGTGGGAGACGCTGACCTTGGCGCCATTCTGCATCACCAGGTAGCCGCCGTCGGTTCGCAGGTACTGTTGGACGTGCATTAGATTGACCATGTGGGAACGGTGGACCCTCATAAAGTCTTGGTATCCTTTAAACTGCTCGAGGTATTCTCCCAAATTTTGGGAGGCTACGATGGGTCTTGGTAAATCCTTGATGTGAAAGTCCGTATAGTTTTTTTGCGCTTCCAGGCGGGTAATGTCCGCTACCTTTTGGTAGTAAATCCCTTTGGAGGTGGGGATTGCAATGCGGGTGGGGGCGGGTGGCTTGTTGACGCCGTTGCTAAGGGCTTCTATTAAAATTTGGATTTGCTCCTCCGAAATCTGCTCTTTTAATTTTTTTGAGACCCGGCGAATGGCCGCGGCGAGTTCATCCGGCGCTACGGGTTTGAGCAGATAATCGAGCGCTCCGGCCCGGATGGCGTTGATGGCGTACTGATTGTAGGCGGTGGTGAAGATCACCTGAAAGGGCTGATCTTCTAACTGCTGTAAAAGGTCGAAACCGAGGCCATCGGGCATTTCGATATCGAGGAAGACGACATCGGGCCGGTGCTGCCGGATGAGCTGAACCCCTTCGGCCACATTTTTACCGATGGCCGGCAACTCCACCTCCGGATGGTTCCCGGCCAGCAGGTTGCACAGTTTTTTTTGACTCCGCGGCTCGTCATCAATTATAATGGCCTTCATAGGTGCGTTGGTATTACCTTTTCTTTTATCCGAAAATAAGAATTTTCTTAGTAAATTGGACAATTCCGGTAATTCTGGCCCAGATAATCAACGGGCCATAGGCCCGAACGCCCAGTCTTTTTTGCTAAATCCCCTAAAATTTCCAACCACCACCATGTCTTCATCAATCATCATCCGCAACCTATTCCCGGTTGTTTTGCTGATTCCCGTCCTGCTGGTTGCGCAACCCGCTACCGAGTTTCAATCCGCCACCTCATTACCCGGCGGCGGTCTGCAGATCAATACGACCAATGGCGCCGTACAAATCAAACCCTACACCGCCCACACCCTGGAAGTCACCTATGAGCCCGAGGGATACGACAACCCCCCTTCCTACGCCCTCGTCTCCCAATCCGTGCGGGCCCGGCCCGAATACACCGAGACCGCCGCCACTATCGAATACGCTACGCAAGGCTGGAGCGTAGCAATCCAAAAATCGCCCTTCCGGCTTCGTTACGCCTACCGGGGCGAGGCCCTCTTGGAAGAAGCTCCCGGTTACATGACTACCGATTCCACCCGCGGCTTCCGCTTTCGCATCGATTCCGAAGAAAAGCTCATGGGGGGTGGGGAGCGCGCCCTGGGCATGGATCGCCGCGGTCATCGCCTCAAGCTTTACAATACCCCCAGCTACGGCTACGAAGAAGAAAGAGACCTGATGTATTACTCCATGCCGGTGGTCATTTCCTCCAAAAAATATATGGTGGTTTTTGATAACGGTGCGACTGGCTATCTCGATCTCGGGGCTACGGCGCCCAACCTGCTGCAAATGGAAGCCATCGGCGGGCGGATGAGCTACCTGCTCGTCGGCGCCGAGACCTGGCCGGAGCTGGCCACCCACTTTACCTCGCTCACCGGCCGCCAACCCATGCTGCCCCGCTGGGCCTACGGCAATATCGCCTCCCGCATGGGCTACCATTCGCAAGCGGAGGCGGAACGGGTGGTGCAAAAGTACCGGGAAGATGACATCCCGCTTGACGCCATCGTCTTTGACCTGTTCTGGTTTGGCAAAACGATTAAAGGCACGCTGGGCAACCTGGAGTGGTACCGCGATTCCTTTCCGGAACCCGAAAAAATGATGGAAGATTTTGCGCAACAGGGCGT
>CAYWHT010000737.1:0-2149 GCA_964458135.1 uncultured Saprospiraceae bacterium
ATGCTATGGGCTTGGGAAATAGATTCAGGTTAGAGTTGTGTGTGAACGCAAGGGCGACTGCCCCGGGCTGTTTTGTTATTGCCTTTCAAGCTATTTCCCCTTGGCTCATTATGCCCATTGTTCACAAATCCCATTAATCCATGCATCATCCGGGTTAACTTACCGTCCGGATACCAATTGCTGATACAGCTCATAAGCACTGCGCTCCACCCAACACTCGGCGAGCCGGTCGTTCCGGATGGTCCAGATCGCGATACCGGTGAAGGAAACCCGCATACCGTCTGCGGGCAATCCAAAAATACCGTTGTTTTTTCCCGAGCAAACCCAGCGGGAAACCACTTTATCTTCGGACTCGTTGTAAAACAAATCCTCACTATCGGTCTGGGCTTCCAGTAACTGCTGGTGAAAACCTTTAACCCAGTTTTTGAAAGCTTCCCGACCGGTGATGGTCGTGCCGGCGGTAGTAATTTGGTAATCTTCCGTCATCAGCTCATCGATGGCGTCATACTCGTGGGGCGGATGCCAAACGCGGCGGAAAAAATCCAGCACCAGTTGTTCGGCAGGACTTACGGGTGAGGGCATAAACTTACCTTTTACCCCATTAAACCGATTTTTGGTCTAAAAAGATGATTTCTCGCAGGAAGTCCGAAAAATTGACGACCTTTGCCCACGAATAAAAACGTATTCATTGAAATCATTCGAAACTTTAGGGCTTTCAAAGCCAATTTTGAAAGTCATCAACGAGCTTGGTTTTGAGCAACCGAGCGACATTCAAGCGCAAGCTATTCCCCAACTACTAAGTGAAAACCGAGATTTTATCGGGCTCGCACAAACCGGAACGGGGAAAACTGCAGCCTTTGGTTTACCCCTCCTGGAACGCATCGATCCCAACAATCCCTGCACCCAAGCTTTGATTTTGGCGCCGACCCGCGAACTGGGCCAGCAAATCGCCCAGCAAATCGGGGTGTTTAGCCGTTACGTCGATGGCGTCAACTTTCTGGCGGTTTACGGTGGCGCGGCCATCTCCACCCAGATCAAGGCCTTGCGTAAGCCTCAGCATATCATTATTGCCACGCCCGGCCGGCTGCTCGACCTCATTCAGCGCCGGGCCGTCAACCTGGAACAACTCCAATACCTGGTGCTGGATGAGGCCGACGAGATGCTCAATATGGGCTTCAAAAAGGACCTGGACCGTATACTGAGCTATACGCCCAATGACAAGTCGGTCTGGTTGTTCTCCGCTACCATGTCGGCCGATATCCGGCGTATCGTCAATAAGTACATGCAGACTCCCGCCGAGGTTAGGCTCAACGGCAAAAATGAAGTCAACGTCGATATCGATCACCAATTCACCGTGGTCAGTCAATCCAACAAAATGGAAGCGTTGACCCGCTTTCTGGACGTTGACCCCGAACTGCGGGGGGTTGTATTCTGCCGCACCAAGCGGGATACCCAAAACCTGGCCAATAAGCTGTACCGTAAAAAGTACCGGGCCGACGCTCTGCACGGAGACATGTCGCAAAGCCAGCGCGACCGGGTGATGCGAAAGTTCCGGTCTAATGACCTGCAGTTGCTGGTGGCTACCGACGTCGCCGCCCGCGGCATCGACGTCAACGACCTCACCCACGTCTTTCACTTCGCCTTACCCGACGATATTGCCTACTATACTCACCGAAGTGGTCGTACCGGCCGCGCCGGTAAGAAGGGCATCTCCATGGTCTTTATCAACGGCCGGGAGAAAGGTCGGATTAAGTTGCTGGAAAATAAACTGGGATTATTTTTTGATCAAGTGGAAGTACCCGCCGCAGCTGATATTCATTCTTCCAAGGTGGAAGACTGGTGCCGGGATATCCTCGGCAAAAAAACCAACGGCAAGCTGGATCCCCGGTTGATCGATAAAGCCAACACCCTTTTTGGCAACCTGTCAAAAGAAGAACTGACCGCCAAGCTTTTGATGGCGGAACTGGAAAAGTACGATATGGGTTCTTCCGAGGATTTGAACGAACCCATCCAAAGCCCATCCATGGAGCCTAAACGAAATGGAAAAAAAGGAGGGCGGCCGCCGCATAAGAAGGGCCGGAAGCCGCGGGGAAAAAAGTTTGCCAAGGCCAATCGCTGGTAGCCGCGCAATGGCCCCTTTTTCTTTTAA
>CAYWHT010000738.1:0-2144 GCA_964458135.1 uncultured Saprospiraceae bacterium
ATGCTGACGGGCGGTTTCCATGGCGGCGTTAAGGATATCCTCCCGCGTAGTGTTGCCGTCGGCGCCGCTGATTGCCAAATCCGCCTCCTTTATGCCCACGTGCCCCAACTTGATGCGGGCGGGTTGTCGCCAGCCGCCAGTAGCGATGCCTACGACGTATCCTTCGCGTTGCATTAATTCATGGACCGCCCGGCGAGCTCCGGGGACTTCGCAAAATTTTTCCGGTTCGGCCCGCCGTTGCCGCCGGAGTTTATCCATGTATTGCCGTTGGAAGTGTTGCACCTCCTGCGCTTGAGGCTCCCGATTAAAATACTGGCGAATTACCGTGGAAAAAATGATCGTATCCGTAACGTGCGGAAATTTTGACCAGTCGATGCTGGGAAAAGACTTTCCGTAAAGGGTTTCGAAGGTAGTGGCGAAACAACGGCTGTCGCGCCGGTCGGAATGCACCAGGGTGCCGTCTACATCAAAGATTACGAGTACCATGAATTCTACTTCGTTCGGCTTAATAAATTTAGAGCTCGTTTGGATGGTAATGCCCCGCCCTTCACAAATCCAGGGAAAGCTGAATGCCCTCGCGTTGTTGTTCCTTTTCCAGATTGGACACCGAAACGCCCAACAGGCGGACGCTTGTGAATTGGGCGCGATTTTGCTCGAGTAATTCGTTGACGACCTTTTCGAGATCCGCTTTCTTTCGCACTTCCGAAGCAAAGGAACGACTGCGGGTCAGGATCTTAAAATCCGGCGTTTTGATTTTCAGGGTGACGGTTCGGCCGAAATTGTCGGTTTTGACCATCGCTTCGTGAATAACACCGGAAAGATAATGGAGTTTATCTTTCATATCGGATAAATCGCGCAGGTCTTCGGAAAAGGTGCGTTCGGCCCCGATGGATTTGCGGATGCGATTGGGGTTGACCGGACGGTTGTCCTGCGCCCGAACGATGCGGTAGTAGTACCGCCCCACTTTTCCAAAGCGCTGCACCAGTTCGACTTCGGTGAGTTGTTTTAGATCGGCCCCCCTGTAGATGCCCATGCGCCGCATTGTGCCGGCGGGTACTCGCCCGACGCCGGGAAAATCTTCGATGGGAAGGGCCTCCAGGAAGGCTATCGCCGATTCGGGATGGATAACTTTCATCCCGTTGGGCTTATTGATATCGGAAGCGATTTTGGCCAGGAATTTATTAAAAGAAATACCGGCCGAAGCGGTCAGACCGGTCGTTTCCCGAATGCGTTGCCGGATCTCGCGGGCAAGGAGGGTGGCCGAAGGCGCGCCCCGTTTGTTTTCCGTCACATCCAGATAGGCTTCGTCCAGCGACAGAGGCTCCACCAAATCGGTATATTCCAGAAATATTTCCCGGATTTGGTGAGAAACTTGCCGGTACACCTCAAATCGGGCCTTGACAAAAATCAGGTCCGGACACAGTCGCCTAGCCGTCACACTGGGCATGGCCGAGCGCACCCCGTACTTGCGCGCTTCGTAACTGGCCGAGGCCACCACGCCTCGTTGGGAAGACCCCCCCACCGACACTGGTTTGCCCCTTAGCTCCGGGCGATCGCGCTGCTCCACCGAAGCGTAAAAGGCGTCCATGTCGATATGAATGATCTTGCGCTGTTGCATACCTTAAATACTCGCAGCATTAAGCTCTGGGCAAAGATAGCAGGAAAATGGCCTACCAGCACTATGCCCCGCAACATCCCAAAATGAAAATTCCAGCCGCTGTGTTTTTGAATGACTATGAGGTCGAAATAGTTGGAGAAAATCCAAACCGTTTCGAGACAGTATTACTTGCCGGATGGAGATCATCCCAATCGCTTATAGTCCAACAACCCAGGATTTCGCTTCGCGTCTACTGCCTGGTGTGAAATTATGGCGCAGCTATTTTTTTAGCTCGCAAGTCCGGGATCCCAGCTGCAGGGTCAGGGGCAAAAAACGTAGGCGATGCCTAACCCGGATGATGCATGAATTGATCTATTACGCGGCGCCATTCCTGGCCGTCCTCGTCCTTCGCTGCTCAACGTATCCAGGGATACGTCTGCGCGGCTCATTCCTGCGAGCGACTAGTACACTGTGCAATAAGTAACTTTGCGTTTTGGCAGTGTCTTTTGGCGAAAGGCTGCGTTGCTCATCAGTCTCGTAGCTACGG
>CAYWHT010000739.1:0-2141 GCA_964458135.1 uncultured Saprospiraceae bacterium
GCGTAACACCCTGATATCGGAAATGGAGCCATCCGCTTCGATGACCATCTCGACGACCACCGTGCCCTCGATATTGTTATTCCGGGCCATTTCTGGATATTCGAGCTGTTCTCTGAGGAATTGCCTCAACGCCTTGTTGCCTCCCGGAAAGCTGGGAGCGACCTCCACGAATTGGTACACTTCTTCGGGTTCTTCCTCCGGAGGGGGTTCCGGTTTGGGTGGCGGCGGGGGAGGGGGCGCTTCCTCCTCCGGCCTGGTTTCCATTTCGATATCCATTTCGATGACCGCGTCTTCGAGTTCGCGGAGATCGTGCTCCCCGATTGTGTCCCCCTCTACCGTCTCCTTTCCGGGGTTGACTTTTTTCAACTCTTGCTGGGTGGGAATAATTTCCTCTTCTTCGACTTCGGCATCCGGTTTAACGACGGGCGGCAGGAACTTTTTGGTGGCCACTTGCTTCTGTTTGACGCCCCGGGGCTGCTGTTTCCCCCCCGAAGGCGTGGGCACGGTCTCGATGGGCGGGGGCGCCGACAGCTGGGAATAACCGACTACTTTGCGGTGATGCACCTTCCGGGTTTGATCGGAAACCGTATCTCGGGAGGGCGTAGCCATCCATTTGCCGAGGGCGAAGAGGCCGACGATCAACACCAGGCTAAGGAGAAAAGAAAGACTCGCGAACAAGGTCGCCCGCCGGCGCAATTGATAGGCGCCGTAGGCCTTGTTGCGGGATTCGAAGATCAGGTCTAAATAGTCTTTCTTTTTTGTGGCAGCCATGGTTTTTGTGGTGAATGACGCCCGTCCTCCTTTGTCGGCCGGGTAAAAATAGTGCCCGTTCCTTCGGGCCGGATAAAAATTCCGGGAGCCGCTCCCTGCAGTCTACCTTTTCAGCGCAGTTAGGGCTTGTTGGGAGTTTGCTTTTGATGCCGAAAATGACCGGATTTGGATGCTCACGAAGCCCCTTTTGAGCATCCTGTGCCTTGGGCTCCTCGGCCACCCCCTTATTCCAGCCTTTCCAAAATAGCCCGGTCCCGTTCCTGGAGTTCGCTAATTGCGTAGCGTTGCAGGCCGAGCGTCTGGATTTCGTCCAACAGGTCGATTAGATTTTCGTAGCGCGAATCGGGCAGTGGTTTAATCAAAATAATCGGGTCTTCCACTTCTTCCTGCATCTGGCGGAGCACCGAGCGGATGCCGTCTTCCGAAAAGTCGGTGGCGTGGACGTCGGGATCGGTAATCCCCCGAAACCAGACCACCCGGTCGTTATCCGCCAGGACGATGGTCAGGGCGCGGGATTCTTTGACCGGTTGTTCTTGTTCGGCATCCTCTTTTTCCGGCGGCACCGGCATGACCAGTTCCATCACCTGCGGCCGGCTAAAGGTGGTGGCCAGCATGAAGAAGGTGAGCAACAGAAAAGCCATATCCACCATCGGGTTCATATCGATCCGGATGGGCTTTTTCTTTTTCCGGACGTCCCGTCTTCCTTTCGGGGGTGGCCAGGGTAATTCTTCTTCTGCTCGTTCTTGATAAGGTTGCTTTTCCATTTTAGCTGGCTTCTTCGAGTTCGGTAAACAGGTTAAATCGGTAAATGCGATTTTGCAGCAGGGTTTGAATCACTCGGTCTACGTGCCGGTAGGGAACGTCCTTGTCCGCATTGATGACGAGTCGTATCCGGGGATTAGCCATGCGGGCGAAGAGCACCCATTCGACCAGTTCATTGTAGGTGGAATCGCAGGGAATGCCCGGCTGCTCGATATTATTTCTCTGCTCGGGCGGCAGCGCCAGGAAGTCCTTGAGCGCTTCCTCCGGTGTGCCAACGCTCGACATCAGGGCAAACTTGGATTGCTCGGCTTCGGTAAAACTGATGTCGTGATGTTTGCCCAGCATGGTTAGCAGCTTTTCCCGGGCGAACTTCCCATCGATATTAAAGAAGACCTTGCCGCTATCCGAAACCGAAATGATGCCCACGTTCACTTCGGGCACTTTGAGCCGGCTTTGGGAAGCCGGCTTGTCGATCAGGAAGGGTTCGGCCGTCTTAAAGGTGGTGGCCAGCATAAAAAAACATACCAGGAGAAAGGCGACATCCACCATGGGGTTCATGTCGAGTTCCGGCGTTCGTCTGACGGCTTTTTCCGGCCTATTCATCCTTC
>CAYWHT010000740.1:0-2140 GCA_964458135.1 uncultured Saprospiraceae bacterium
ATCCTGACCGATATAGTTTTCCAGGGTTTTCGGGCGCACTCTTTCGGCCAATGGTCGCATACGGTCTCCTTCGTTTTTGCTTTCCCCGCGGGAAACGTTAAAAAAGACGACAAAATATTAAAAAACCCCACCCAAATGTTCTATATTTGAAAATCGCTTTGTTGATTTCCTCTTATTAATCTCTCCATCGCCCGGGATGAGGAAAAGTAAGCTACCCCTCCATATCAAATTACGACGTTCTCGGCTATCTACCACCAAAACGGATTAATTGGTAGAATCATTACGATTGAGAAAACTATTTGTCATGGGTACCGACCATAAGCCTGTGGTCCGGACACTGCGTGGCAGCCCTTTCCGTAGTTTAGCAGAATTTTTTAACCAGCACGGAAAGTGCTCCCAACGGTTTCGGATCGATCCTCAACGCCGCAGCACCGTCATCGGAGAAGCGGGAACTCGTTTAACCATTTATCCCTACGCGCTTTGCGACCTCTACGGCCGGCCCGTGGCCGGAGAAGTTGAGCTCGCACTTACCGAATTGCTATCCCGCCCAGAGCTCTTCCTTTCTGGCAGGCCCACCTGTTCCAACAGCCAGGTCTTGGAGACGGCGGGGCAATTTTTCCTGCAGGCCAGCCAAAATTACCTGCCCTTGCAGTTGCGAAAGCCCATTGCAGTGGAATGGCCACAACAAGAAAACCCTCTCCGCAACAGCTTTGCCCTGCGCCATTACGTCGGGGCTAAGTCTTCCACCCGCATCTACCGCGGCGGCAGTCAGTTCGATTGGCGCTTAGTGGATCGTCGGCCGTTGCGATTGCATAAATTGGGCGCCCGTAAATACTATCATTTCCACCTTTCCGAGTTTAACTGGGTCAGCGCCGCCTGTCCATTAGTTCGCCGTACGGCGCGCCGGAAAATGGTGAGCGCTAAATTGGTCCATCCCGTAGATCAACTCGAAGATCAGGCGGTATACCTGGTCCTGGAATCGACCAATGCTTTTGTCCGCATGCATTTCACCGGCCGCCAGTTTACTTGCTTCAACATACCCGTCAAACGCCCCGCCAAAGTCATCGCCTTGGGAATCCGCCACGGAGCATTGCTCTACGGCTGCAACCGCATCGCGAAGACCTCCAATGAATTGGTGCGGGTGCGGATGGATAAAATCTCGGAAGCCGATCTTTTGGAAGCCTTATACCTGGTTTAATTGCAACCTTCGTCTAAAAAATAACATCGTAGACCTAAATAGATCCTCTCTTTCGGTCATGAATGTTTACTTTTTGGACTAAACTTGTAGGTATAAGATGAAGAATAAATCAGTAGCGGCAACATTGGCTTTGACTTTAGGCGCTTTTGGCCTGCACCGGTTTTATCTGGATTGCAAATTTCAGGGCGTGTTATACCTGTTGCTTTTTTTTGTCACCTTTTCCCTGACGCTAGAGGAAAACGCTCCCTTCGTGATCATCCCTTTTCTCCTGGGATTTATTGACTCGGTACTCTTTTTCGTCATGCCGGTAGCGGAATTCGATGAAAAATACAATAAGCGTTACCTAAAGCCCCAGGCTCGGCCAACTAGCGCAGCGCGGTGGTCCGAGCGCACCGATTACAAGAAATTGGGCGTCGAACGCTTTCGCAGCTACGATTACGAAGGCGCCGCCGAAGCTTTTGAACGAGCATTGGATGACAACGAACGAGACGCCAGCCTGCACTTCAACCTGGCCTGTTGTTACTCTATCCTGGAAGATGAAAAAGCCGCCCTGCAAAGCCTCGACCGGGCCATAGAACTCGGCTTCAATAAGTTGGAAAAAATCCACAACCACGACGCTCTGGCTTTCCTGCGCGCGCAACCCGAATTTGATCGCTTTGTGAACAACGACTACCGGTGGTACGAGGCGCCGCCCGTCGAGAAAATTGATGA
Source organism: uncultured Saprospiraceae bacterium (assembly GCA_964458135.1). Classification (GTDB taxonomy): domain Bacteria; phylum Bacteroidota; class Bacteroidia; order Chitinophagales; family Saprospiraceae; genus CAYWHT01. Next base: position 1,910 of record CAYWHT010000740.1, read on the forward strand.
AGCCGAAGCCGAACAAGAGGAGCTACCGGAACCGGATCACGCTTCCCCGGATTTACTCGATCAAATCGTCCAACTCGGAGAGCTACGCGATCGCGGCGTACTGACCGCAGAGGAATTTCAGGAACAAAAAGAAAAGTTGTTGAATAGCCGGCAGCCTTAACCCGCATGATGCATGTCTTTGTCATGAGAAGCCAAACTGCCCGGCCCTGTGAAATAAAGCGAAGCTTTACC
>CAYWHT010000741.1:0-2138 GCA_964458135.1 uncultured Saprospiraceae bacterium
GGGAAAAAAATACGAATCCGCAATCTTCCTACCGATTTTGCGGGTTCTTAGGGGAAGTATACTCTACATCGGTTTTAAAGTCGTAATGAGCCGGCAATAAGTCCTTTTTAAGGTCGAAGCTAGTAGATTTACTGCAGGCGTGTTGGGAACCACTAAGACACAAAGCTTAGTGCCCTTAGTGTCTTCCAACCAAACTCAAAAAAAAACAAATAGCGGACCGCGTCCGCCGAAGCTCCGAGCGCAGCGAGGAGCGAAGGCGGAGGAGGAGGGATTCGAACCCCCGGTACCCTCGCGGGTACGCCGGTTTTCAAGACCGGTGCAATCAACCGCTCTGCCACTCCTCCGTTGCAAAAGCGACGGCAAAGATACAATCCGGGCAGGAATAATGCCAATTCCCTTCCATTAAGTTTTGGGGTGGGGGATGCCTTTCCGGAGAAATACATCCAACTTGTGGACCGGATAAGTGAAAATCCAAATCAATTCCCCTCCCTGCTGGAGAATGATCGAAAGGCTCGATTAACAAAGACGTTCAAAAGATACCACCCCATACCTTGAAACTGAATGCTCCGCCTTATCTCTTAGTGATCCATAACGACTTCATACTCCGCTTGACGCCATCCCGCTAATCCCTCGGACGAAACAGCCACCACCTTAATCAAAAAACGACCCACGGCATCGGAAGTAGTAAAGGTGAAAGTGGTGGGGTGTTCTCCTGATGTGGAAAGCTGCAGTTGCCAGAACACCACCGGTCGAAAGTCCGGATAGGGGACGGGCCGATCACCAAAATTTCGCGCCTGGTAATATCCCTGCAGTTTCACCTGGTTATCCGCATAGCGCAAAAAGGCGGGCAGCAGGCGGTCGCGCGTCTGCAGGGCGATGATGCCGTTGCCCGCGAGGTTGGGATCGAAATGTTCGAAGAGTGTGGCTCGGTCGGTATACAGATCGATACTTTGGATGTCGCTCATGCCCATGGCCAGGACTTCGGATTGCTGCACGCACAGAAAGCCGTTGATGAGGTAGACCGGATCATTGGGGAAGTGGTCGTTGGTCTCGGAATTGTAGAGCCGCACCTGCGGACCATCAACCGTGGCGCGCACCCGGGCGCGCAGGACGACGGCGTCGATGAAATCTTGTAGCGTGGTCAGACCGGTGTAGTCACCGGGGTTGTAGCTTTTATTCGGAGCAGGAAGGGAGGGGAGAGATCCATGGGACAGGAAACGGCTTTTTAGCTGTTCCTGTGGGTTGCGAGCAGGGAATACCCGCCTGAACTGCAAGCGTTTGCGGTAATGCTCGAGGTAGTTACTCACTCGCGCATCCCGCGGCGGGGCGGCCTTTACCGGCGTAGGCGGCTGCGGGCGCACCGGCGGGACCAACTGCACTTCCGGCACGTTGCGGGTGTACGGATTCAAATCGAGGATCTGAAAGGTGCGGCTGCCGTAAAACGTACCCGAAGAAAGCTCCACCTCCTGCGTGTGGGGCGGAAGCTGGTAATACGCATTATTCTCTACCGAATGGGCCGACATGATACTGGACTGCCCCGATTTGATCCGGGCCGATAACGCGATCTGCCGTTCCGGACGGTAGCGGAGGCTGTCGGCTGCAATGGCCGGTTTCCGGGGGTTGCTGTGCCAAAAAGGCCCCTGGCCGGGCACCTGATTAGCCTCCACCACCACTACGGATAAATCGGCGGGTACAGCTACACCCCCGGCGTTAAAAGTCTCCACCTGCAACTTCACCCGGCTCTTCTGGCGGTAGGTGCCGGAGTCCGTTTGGAGCTTGATTTGCAGAGCGGTCTCCGGAAGGGGATTCGGGTCGGCTGGGCCAGCCTTATTCTTAGAACCTTCATTACCTCCCTTGCCCAGACCGTAAATGGGAAGCCGTACCGTCAAAACCGGAAAGTTCGGAAAATTGAGGTTCCAGCGGGTATAGATTTGAATCTGGTAATACCCCTCGCGCCAATCCAGGGGAATATGAAAATCCCCGGCGGCGGTCCGACCGCTGCGCCGCAACTGTTGTTCTTTCACTAAAGCCCCCTCCGGTCCGTACACCAACAAATGCACCACCCGGCTCGGAATGACCGCAGTGTCCGGATTCAGAAAATAAACACTGTACCACACTTCTTCCCCGGCGACGTAGAA
>CAYWHT010000742.1:0-2127 GCA_964458135.1 uncultured Saprospiraceae bacterium
GTTCGGTGACGTTTTTCCATCCGGGACCGACGACGCGCTGGTCGGTGAGTTTGTGGCAGGCGGCGCACTTTAGCTCGTAGATGCGCTTGCCGCGCTCCACCATTTCGGGATTGAGGGGATCGTTGAGGGAGACGTTTTCCACTTTGCCGATGCCCTTGTTGCCGGGCCGCTCAGCCTCGGCGGTTTCGGAAGCAGCGTCCTGGCCCGCAGCGCCGGGATCGCTGCTGCAGGCCCAGATGTAAAAGGCCGCTAAAAGCATGATGATGTACCGTTTCATGGCGATAATGTTTATTGTCGGTTCGATTCTTCTGTTAAGGCGTCACCCTCCAAGATACATGGAATGCATCCTTTTGACCCATTGAGGCCGGGAAAAAGTTTGCATTGAAGCAGGTAGAAAAAGCATTTTTACGGGAAAACCGGGGTTTATCCCGCAGGCATAGCGTGTCAGCACAGCTATTCAGTATTAAACCTTCACCCTTACCCATTATTCCTTTTACCTTTGCTCCCCGCAAAACGGGTTCAAGCACATGTGGCGCGAAATCAGGCAGACCTTAAAACTCGGCTGGCCCATCGTATTGGTCAACCTCTCGCAGATGATATTGGGGGTGATCGACAGCGCGATGGTGGGGGCTATCCACAGCTCACAACTGGCGGCGGCGGCTTTCGTCAACAACCTCATCTCGATCCCGCTCATTCTGGGTGCGGGATTGGCCACGGCCGTCTCCCCCCTGGTGGCGGCGGCCCTGGGGCAGGAGGATACGGATAAGCCACTACGCATCCTTTTTAACGCGTTGATTATTGCGGGACTGATGATTTTGGTATTGGCTACGGCGATTCACCTTGGTCTTGATCTGGTGTTTTATTTCGGGCAGGATCGTATCGTAGCCGAGTTGGCGCAACCCTATTTGTTGTGGATGTCGTGGGGCATTGTACCCATGGTGTTGTTCATGACAATGAAACAGTTTGCCGACGGGCTGGAGCAACCCCGCATCCCCATGTATCTGGCGCTCGCGGCTATCCCCATCAACGTGGCGCTCAATTACGCCTTCATTTACGGCAAGTGGGGCGCACCCCGCATGGAGCTGGAGGGCGCGGGGGTCGGCACCCTTTTTTCGCGCCTCATCATTATGTTTTCCATTGGTCTGCTCATCCTGCGGGGAAAAGCTTTTGCGCCCTACCGGCAAAATCTGGAGCAGCAATTGCGGTTGCGTTTTGACCGCATGCGGGACGTCATTCGCCTCGGCATTCCGGCGAGCCTGCAGTACGGCATGGAGTCAGCCGCCTTTGCCGTCTCGGGCATCATGGCGGGCTGGCTGGGTTACGTGCAGCAGGCCGCCCACCAAATCGCCATCAGCATTGTCGCGACGACTTTCATGGTGGCCATGGGCGTCAGCGCGGCGGGCAGCATCCGCATTGGCAACGCCTATGGACGGCGCGACTGGGGCCACGCCCGGCATATTGGTTTTTCGACCCTCTTTATGGGGGTGTTTTATGGCTTGTTTTGCGCGGGTCTGTTTGTGGGAGGGCGAAACCAATTGCCACTATTGTTCAACGATGAGACGGCCGTGCTGGGATACGCGGCTTCCTTGCTTTTCGTGGCGGCGGTTTTTCAGATTTCGGATTCGGTTCAGGCGATCGGGGTGGGGCTGCTCCGTGGGTTGCAGGATGTGCGGGTGCCGACGGTCTTTGTGTTGCTGGCTTATTGGGTCATTGGATTACCTTCCGGTTATTATTTGGCTTTCAATCTGGGGTTGGAAGTCGTGGGTATTTGGATTGGCTTGTTGCTGGGGTTGAGTGCGAGTGCGACTTTGTTGTCGTTGCGGTTTAACCGGATTACGGGTCGGGTTAGGAGACCGCTGCGGCCTTGAGAAGAAAGGGTGAAGGGTGTTTCCTGGCTCGCTGTGCTCGCCTATTTATTGTCCGCAGATTATGGGGATGGCCGCGGATACTTTTACCGGTTCTGTATCTGCGTCTATCCTACTCATCTGCGGACGGAATTCCTGGGTTATAGTCCGCCAACCCAAAATTTGCGATTTCTGACTTGCTCTTTTTTCAGCTCGCTGCGTTAACCCGGATGATGCATGAATTGATCTATTACGCGGCGCAACTGCCCGCCATTCCTGGCCG
>CAYWHT010000743.1:0-2116 GCA_964458135.1 uncultured Saprospiraceae bacterium
GCTATATTACTTTTCCCAAAATTTCCGCATCGGCGCCGAACGGAAAGCGGATCTTCACGCCATCGATCACGGATTTGGCGAACATATCGTGGACACGAAGCACTATATTCTCGAAAAGTCAGAACTGCCGGACCGTTACAAAAAACGAATCGATCGCTATTACATGTCTCCCCAGGAAGTAGAGATCCTGCTGTGGGGAGAAGCCGGAGAAGAGTGCCGGTTCGATAATCCACTCGCGATGCCGGGTATTTAGTGCGCGAAGCACTAGGATCCCTCATGCTTAATAAAAGCCATCAAATCACGCATTTGCTCGGGTTTCGATACTTTGGGCATTTTAACCTGGCCACCTTTCTTTTTAATCTTCTCCAGCCAATCGTACATCATTGAGGCGGGCGCCGCCTTCACTTTGATGTACTTAAGGGCTTTGCTGCGAGCAACGGCGTAGTTCTTATTGGATGCCTGCAAGATTTTATCCAATTGTTCCTCCAGTTCAGTGTCGTTGGTGGGTATGTCATTGGAGTCGCAACCCAGGACCCATTGGTGGTAGAATTCGCCCTCCTCGTCCTTTAGGGCACAAACCGAAAATTCGTTGATGTTCACAGCAAGGCGTTCGGACAGCTCCCGCAGGGCGGCATTGAGTTTTTCCTCGCTGAGCTGGGAGCCCACTACGTTGAGAAAGTGCTTGGTGCGTCCCGAGATGACGATCTCCTGGCGGGATTTATCGGTAAATTTCACCGTATCACCGATCATGTAGCGCCAGGAGCCCGCGCAGGTGGATACGACCAGGGCGTAATCGGTATCCTCTTCGATCTGATCGACGGTCAGGGCGAGGGGATGGTGTAACAAATTGCTTTCGGCGTCGAAGCCTCGTTCATCAAAAGGAATGAATTCGAAAAACATGCCGTGCTCTACGGCGAGCTTCATGGCCGTGGTGTCGGGGCGGGCATTATAAGCAAAGAAGCCTTCGGAGGCCAGGAAAGTATCCATGAAGGTCAGGGGCCGTGCGGTGAGCTTTTCGAAAGTATCCAGGTAGGGCTCGAAGGCGACGCCGCCAGTCGCGAAGACCGTCAGATTGGGCCAGATATCGTGGATGTTTTTCAGATTGTGATGTTGGATAATCCGCTTAAACAGCAATTGCATCCAGGAAGGAATGCCGGCGATGCCGGCAATATCCCAATTGGGAGCTTCTTTAATGATGGCTTCCACCCGCTCTTCCCAGGTTTGGGTAGCGGCGATCTTGGGCCCCGGCCGGTAGATGCTGCTCATCCAGTTGGGGATGTTGTAGGCATTGATGCCGCTGATTTCGCCTTCCAAAAAGCCGTTCTCGTTGCGCTCCAGGTGGGCGGAGCTGGTCAGCATCAAGATTTCTTTTTCGAAGAGTTGGGGGTTCAGGTCGAAATTGGCGAGGCTTATCAATTGACTGGTGCCCACCGAGCGAATGGAGGCCAGCAGATCATTGGTGACGGGAATGCGTTTGCTTTCCGACCCGGTGGTGGCCGAGGTCAGCGCAAAGTAATCGGGTTTACCCGGCCAGGTGATATTGGGCAGGCGTTGTTGCTGGCGCCACCAGCGCTCGTGCATTTCTTCGTAGGTAACCACCGGCACTTCTTCCTGATAATGAGCGATCAATTGATCGTTGCGCATCAGCTCCTCAAAACCATGATAGATGCCGAAAGCCGTATGGCGGGCTTTTTCCAAAAGGCGCTTCAATTCCCGGCGCTGCAGTTCGCGAGCGTCATCGGCATTCGGATTAAATTCGTATCTTAGGTCGATAAACTTTTTTATGGCGGATCCAATCAATGGCATGTCGTCTGGAGGTTTGAATAGTTAAAAGGATGTCCGGTTACATGACCGGTGTACATGGGCATTACTTTTCTTAACGAGCATGCAACGGCCGATGTTTTAAAACGCTTATGCAAGCCATTTTTTGGTTTACTTGTTAAAACAATTGTTAATATTTGATCGTTTTATAATAAGACGATCGGAGCCACTAAACACCTATGGAGACCTTTCTCGGGCAAATTAGTACATCCGTACAAAAGTTATTCGAAAAATTATCGAATTGGCTAGACAGCATCATCCTCATAATCCCAAACGTCCTGCTTGCGGCAATCGT
>CAYWHT010000744.1:0-2113 GCA_964458135.1 uncultured Saprospiraceae bacterium
TTGTCTTTGGGTACAAACGAGTATACGGCGCCTTCCTGGTCGGCGGTTTTGTCGTATTCGTATTTCCCCCCCACATTGTTGGCCACATGCCCCATGTAGCGGCGGAATTGTCCGGCAATGTTGGCGAAGAGCTCGCTCAGATCGCTGTAATCTTCGCCCTCAACGGTAGACCATTTTACGAGCTGGGATTTTATACGCTTAAGGTTCTCTATACCCAAATCAGAAGCGGCTACGGGGTCGCTGCCGATATCCTCCGTCTGAGCAGAAGGATCGGTGTTTCCTCTTTTCCGCTCTCCGAACCGATAAATGGGATTGCCGGCTTTTTCTACGATCCATTGATTCAGGGTCTCTTTTTCTTCGTCCGGCGTTTCGGCTCCTTCAATCAGGCGATAGCCCCATTCGGTCACCCAATGGTCGTAGGGCCCCACTTTGGGATACAGCCCGGCGCCTTCATCCCCGGGCTGAGCTACATAGTTGAAGCGGGCGTAATCCATAATGGAAGGAGCTACGCCCATGCGCTGCACAAAACCCGCTTTTCTAAGGGAATCCACCGGGTAGGCCACACTCGAGCCCATATTATGGGGGAAACCGAGGGTATGGCCTACTTCGTGCGCCGCCACAAAGCGGATCAATTCCCCCATGAGTTCGTCATCAAATTTGGGCATCTGGGCATTGGGGTTGACGGCGGCCGTTTGTACGAAGAACCAGTTTCTCAGCAGGTTCATCACATTGTGGTACCAGAGAATATCGCTTTCCAGAATTTCACCGGTGCGGGGATCAGACACGTGCGGCCCTTGTGCATTCTGAATATCGGTGGTGATGTAACGCACCACGGAGTAACGCACGTCTTCCGGGCTCCATTCCGGATCTTCTTCTGGGGATGGCGGATCCTTGGCAAGGATGGCGTTTTTGAACCCGGCGGCTTCAAAGGCAGGCTGCCAGTCTTCAATGCCTTGCTTGATGTATTTACGCCATTTTACGGGCGTACCCGGATCGATGTAGTATACGATGGGTTCTTTGGGTTCTACCAGTTCTCCATTGAAATAAGCTTCGGGATCTTGGGGATCCAGGCGCCAGCGGTCGATGATACGGCGGGTTTCGGCCTTGTGTTCATCCCAACTGTAGTTGGTTTTATTGCGACCGAAATAGGCGACGCGCGAGTCATAATACCTTACTTTCCAGGGGTCTTCGGGTAGTAAGATAAAGGACTGGTTCATTTCAACGGACAGCGACTCGGTCTGTTGGTTGGCCGGAAGGTCATCGCCACGGTAGGTCAGAATATGGCGCACCTCGACGTTACGCGGATAGGCCTTCATGTAGTTAATGACCGAACGGCCTTTGTCCAATCCTTTGATGCCAAACCTTTTGCGTTCGGAATCCCGCAATGCGCCGATCATGGCCACATCGTTCGTGAAAAGCGCGGTTACCTCTAAGACTACTCCCGTAGAGTCTTCGTTTTGCGTTTCAATTTTAAAGGATTGGACGATGGGTTCGAAGGTGTTGTTTTCCACCGATTTTTTTACCGGATCGCCATCCTCCGCCACGACGTCGTAGGAAACCGTACGCATGAGCACCTGTTCGTCGTGCTTTTGGAAGCGGATAATCTGCGGTTGTCTGGATTTCATACCCGCACCGCCGAAGTTGAGTCCTTTGACGTGCCCTGCAATCCGGCTGACTACCAGAATATCTTTATCCAATACCTCATCCGGTATTTCAAAATAGTATTTGCTCCCTACTTTGTGAACAGTAAATAGTCCTTCATCCGATATGGCTTCGTCGGTAATGACATCACTAAAGGTTTTACCCTTTTTCTTGTCGGTTTCTTCTTTCGCTTCATCACTACCTTCCTCCGGCCGGCCGGGATCATCCTGTCCCATTACGGGCGACAGGAAAAATAAAGCTATCAGGATGCTTAGCGTTGTTGTAAATAGCCTTTTCATTAAAAAGATATAGTTTAAAATTTAACATGAGATCCGGGTAGAGCAAGCTCTATCCGATCCGATTCGAAAATGAAGCAGGCTATCGTCCAAATTGGTAGGCCGCTACACTGCCCCAAATGGCGTTTGTCCCAAATTTAGGAATAATTGTGGGTGGGAAGGTGAGTGAGCGGAAG
>CAYWHT010000745.1:0-2104 GCA_964458135.1 uncultured Saprospiraceae bacterium
GAATTCGTGCCGGCCCAGAATACGCAATACATTGCCGAAAATAAAGGGAATGGCCAGAGCCACCGCGCAGGGGCAGGCGATGATCAGCACGGCGGTAAAGGCGTTGATGCCCGTGGCGACGTTTCGCGGCAGCCAAAACAATAGAGTTGCGCCGGCAACCAGCAGTATGGCGATGGTGAAGTAACGCCCCACCCGGTTGGCGAGGCGGCTGGCGTTGGAGAACTGTTTCTTGGTGAAGGCTTCGTCATTCCACAGCTGGGTCAGATAACTTTGGGATACTTGCTTGGTTAGGCTGACCTCGATGGTGTCGCCCATCTGGCGGCCACCGGCGTAGATCTTTTCGCCTTCCGGCAGATGAACGGGCTGGGATTCTCCGGTGACGAAGCTGTAGTCGATTTCGGCTGTGCCGCGCAACAGTACGCTGTCGGCGGGGATGAGCTCGCGATTTTTGATGATGATGCGGTCACCGGCTTTCAGTTTGTCGAGCGATGCGGATTGCACCTCTTCCCCCGTTTTCCGGCGGGCGGCGATGGGGAAGTAAGATTTGTAATCCCGCTCGAAAGAAATATTGTGGTACGTGCGTTGCTGAAACCAGCGGCCGATGAGCAAGAAGAAGACCAGGCCCGCCAGACTATCCAGGTAGCCCGCTCCGCTATGGCTGAGGATTTCGTAAAGGCTGCGGCCGAAGAGGGTTAGAATGCCTAACGAAATGGGAACGTCAATATTTAAATCCCGCTGCTTCAGTCCCTGAAAGGCGGAACGCAAGTAGCCCCAGCCGCTGTAAAACACCACCGGAAGGGCTAAAAGAATATTGAGGTAACCAAATAATTGAAAGAATTCCCCTTCCATCGATTGGTCGAGTCCCAGGTATTCGGGGAAGCTCAGCAGCATGATATTGCCGAAGGCGAAACCGGCCACCCCCAGGCGAAAAAAAAAGCTGCGGTTGACGACGGGCTTTTTTTCGTCTTCTAGATTGCTGAGGTTGATGGCGGGTGCGTAGCCCAGTTTGGCCAATAACTCCACGATTTTTCGCAGGCTGACCTCGGCCGGGCGAAAGGTGAGAAATATCTCCTTTTTCAGAAAGTTGACCCGCGAGTCGGTAATGCCTTCGCTAAGTTTAAAGAGGTTTTCCAGGAGCCAGATGCAGGAGGCGCAGTGAATTTGGGGCAGGAAAAAGCGCACTTTGCTCTGTTGGCCGTCGCTGAAATCCAGGATGCGTTCTTGCACGTCGGGATCATCGAGGTAGGCGTATTCTTCCTTGGTTTGACCGCGCAAACTGACCCCCGCATTTTCATCGATATCGTAATACCGGCAAAGGTTGTTGGCGCTTAAGATTTCGTAAACGGTTTTACAACCTTCGCAACAAAAAAGCTTATCTTCGATAGCGATGCGGTCATCCGGGCAAGGCTCGCTGCAGTGGTGGCAAACCAGCTCGTCCTTCCCTGTATTAGCTTGTGTATTCGATTCCGATACGGATACCGGCATTGGCTTTTAGTTTTTTGTAAAGTTAGGGGAACGGAAATGCTGGTCGGGTGACTTTTATCAGTGGGGGAGGGTGAGAATTGTTGGGGGTTGCTGGTGGCCGCCCCTTCAAACGAAAACCCCGCAAAAACCCAAAACACGACATCTATGCAAAACCTGAATCTCGTTGAAAAGCTGACTTTGCTCGCCCTGGACGATGAGAAAGGCGTCCTGGTCATTGATAGCTCCTATTTGTATTTCGGATTGGCCGGCGCCGTGGTGCTCGAATTGGTTTTGCACGACCGCATCACCACGCCTTCCGATGATGGCAATAAGATTGTCATTGAAGATCCTACGCACATCGGAGATCCCGTCCTGGATGATGCCCTGGAACGGATTAGCTCCGAAAAGAAGGAAAAGACCATCGCCGATTGGATCTTCTCCTTTTCCTGGCGGGCGGATCTGATCAAGAGAAAGGTGCTCGATAACCTGGTGGAGAAGGGCATCCTGGAGAAAGAACAGGGCAAAGTGCTTTGGCTCTTTCCCCATAACCGGTATCCGACGCAAGATTCCTCCGCGGAGAACGAAGTGCGCCGCCGCATCCGGGAAGTGGTGCTGAAAGGGGCCGAGCCCACGGAAAGTG
>CAYWHT010000746.1:0-1661 GCA_964458135.1 uncultured Saprospiraceae bacterium
CACGAAGCGCCAGACTGCTTCACCAAGCCCGGAGAAGCCGGTAACAACGTTTCCGGCACCCTTACCCCCGCTATTGGCGAATTAAGTAAATTGCGGGAGCTCCATCTAAGCAATAACGAGCTGAGCGGCCCACTCCCGCCTTCCCTTGGCCGGCTGCGGCAACTGCAATTTTTGTTCTTATCCAAAAATGCCTTCTCCGGTACGATTCCCGATAGCTTGGAAAACTGCAGCAATTTGGAGGAAGTGGAGTTAGCGCATAACCAACTGGAAGGACCGATTCCTCCCGCATTGGGCAACCTATCCGGTTTGAAGGAACTATTGCTGAATGATAATCAATTGAGCGGCTCCATTCCATCCGAGCTAAGTCATCCCTGGGGACTTGATATCATCAACCTGGCCTATAATAACCTTTCCGGCCCTCTTCCCGAAAGTATTGGCGAAATGTGCGGATTGGAGAAGCTCTATCTGCAGCATAACAACCTAGAAGGTCCGATTCCGAATGTATTCGATGGCTTTTTTTGTAGGTTTGTCGTTTTTGATTTATCCAACAATGCATTAACCGGATCGATACCGCCTTCTCTTGCGAAAGCTGATATAGCAATCATCCGATTGGGCCAGAACCGACTGGAAGGAGCGATTCCTCCGGAATTGGGTAATTCAAGAGGTCTGCAAGAATTTTCCGCCCCTGACAATCAAATTACCGGTCCCTTGCCAGAAACCTTAGGACAGGCGCCAAACCTATATCATTTAGACCTTTCCAACAATCAGTTATCCCACTGCCTACCGGCTACTTACCTACAGCTTTGTTCTATCGAAGAACGCCTGGGCGAATCTTATGGGGATCGCCCGAAATTTAACGTAATTGATTTCAGCGGTAATCCCGACCTGCCGAACGACGGTGATTTCGATGCGCTCTGCCGCTCCGGAAACGGCGAATGCGCTGCAAATAGGAGGTATAGCCCATTGGGACAACGCCTCATCCGGGATGAAGATCTTCAGGCCGACAAAAGTTACCATTGGAGTAGCGACACCGTCTACACCCTGGATGGCTTCGTCTTTCTAGAGGCCGGAGGTGTCTTGACGATCGATCCCGGAACGATAGTCAAGGGCGTCTCTCAGCCCAGCACTGGCGACGCCACTTCCGCCCTCATCATTTCCCGTGGCGCCCAAATCCACGCCCTTGGCACCCCTTACCGGCCGGTTCTTTTTACGGCGGCCTCCGATGATGTTCAACGCATACTAGATTTGGGCAAAGCCGACCGCGGGTTGTGGGGAGGGCTGGTGCTACTCGGTAAAGGCCGTTTGGCTCGTCCCGGTTCGACCCTCACGGCGCCGGGCTTACCGACCGATGACGATCGTGCTTTATTCGGCGGTAATGACGATGCCGACAGCTCGGGCGCCCTGCGCTATGTAACCGTTCGCCACGCAGGAGCGCAAGGTTTTGCCGGGCTCACCCTCGCCGGAGTGGGTAGCCAAACCGAAATGCAAGGATTAGAGGTGTTCGGCTCCGGTAATGATGGTATTCGTTTCTACGGTGGGCGCGCCGTTGCCGATTACGTAAGCATAGCTTTTTGTAGCAAAGATCAGATGGAGTGGGACCACGGCTGGCGGGGAGGATGCAACTTCTGGTTCTCGATCCAAGATAGCCTATCGGGTTACAC
>CAYWHT010000746.1:1671-2103 GCA_964458135.1 uncultured Saprospiraceae bacterium
GACAACAAGCAGACCAAGCCGCGCGGAGCGCGCTTTATTTTCACCAAAATACCGGCGGTCTCCTTTCCGAAAGCATCCTCACGGATTTTCCGAACCACGGTATCGAAGTGGAAGATCTACCGGCCGGCCAAACCGATGCCTACCAGCGGATGGCGGAGGGGGATCTGCGCTTGCTTTCTAACATGTGGTGGGAATTTGGAGCAGGAAATTCGATGGACGCATCCACAAACGGGCTCATCCGGGTAGCTCCGGATGCCGAGCATCAAGACGGTAAAGTAGTTGATAGGGGATTAAAAGAAGGAAACAATATTTTGAATGATCCTACCTTTAGCAATATTTCCAGAAAGCCGGACCAAAAATTGGTCTTGACTCAAGAAAAATGCTCCGAACCATGGGGCGCATTTTTCGGCTTTGAAGATAAGGATTGGTGGA
>CAYWHT010000747.1:0-2097 GCA_964458135.1 uncultured Saprospiraceae bacterium
CTACTAGGTAGCACCCTGTATAACCCCAAAAAACCAAATGAAAACAATCTACATATGTAAGCTACTGTCTTAAAGACAGTTTACCTTAAATTCTTTATAGTTAGAACGCAAAGATGGAAGTTTTGTTTAAGGTTGCAAAAAATTAACACCTAATTAACTTTTTAACGGTGCTGCAATTTTTTTGACCGTTTACTTTGGCAAGTAAAGCAATTTTTACAAACTAAAAAAATTTTTGTAGCTATTTCAACAATACTTTTTTAAAAAACCCCGCTCAGGATGAATTTGGTTCTATGATCCCTAAAATTTTGTCAAAAAGGTCTTTTACTTGACGGGTTGGAGGCGGGGTTGTTATTTTGATTAGTGCTGCGAAAACGGTCAGATATAGTCTGACAACTCAGGATTTGTGATTGCTGACTGGCTCTTTTTAGCTTCGCTGATCGTCGCTTCGCTCCTCGGAGTTCCAGCTCGCTGCGTTAAAAAGCCTCGCCGATGCTTAGGCATCGCCTGCGTTTTTTGCCCGTGACCCTGCGATTGGGATCCCGGACTTGCGAGCTAAAAAAATAGCTGCGCCATAACTTCACCCCACGCAGCAGACGCGAAGCGAAATCCTGGTATGTTGGACTATAGTTCTCAAGGCATTAGTACACTGTGTAATAGTATTACTGGAAAAAAACAAGCGAGTGGCAAAAGCTAAGAAAGTATTTGTGTGCACGGAATGCGGTGCGACTGCTCCGAAGTGGATGGGTAAGTGCCCCCATTGCGAGCAGTGGAATACGTTTCAGGAGGAAGTTATTTCAAAGGGTAGCGATATGGGTTTGCGCTCCCGTAAGGATTGGGGCGATGACCGGCCGGCAAAAGGCAAGGCTCCCCAACCGGTGCCGATTCAGGAGATTGTGGCGGGCGCCACGCACCGCAACGTCACTTCGGATGAGGAATTTAACCGGGTGCTGGGCGGCGGCATTGTTCCCGGATCGATTATCCTAATTGGGGGTCAGCCCGGCATTGGCAAGTCTACCCTTTTGTTGCAGGTGGCCTTGCAGTCTGCAGACAAGGTATTGTACGTTTCGGGGGAAGAAAGTGAAGAACAAATCTATTTGCGGGCACAGCGGATTGCCGATGTCAAAAGCAATTGCCTGGTGCTGACCGAAACTGACGTCAGTCGCATTCTTGCTCACGCCCAAAAGGCGGGCCCCGCCTTGGTGGTGATTGACTCTATACAGACGCTCTCCTCTCCTTTTATCGAGTCCACTCCGGGCAGTGTATCGCAAATTCGGGAATGTGCAGGAGAACTACAACGCTTTGCCAAGCAAACCAATATTCCGGTGGTGTTGATTGGCCACATCACCCGGGAGGGGTCCATTGCGGGTCCCAAGTTACTGGAGCATATCGTAGATGTGGTGCTTCAATTCGAGGGGGATCAGAATTTCACCTATCGTCTGTTGCGCACCCAAAAAAATCGCTTTGGCTCCACCGACGAGATGGGGATATACGAAATGCAGGCCAATGGGCTGCGGGAGGTGAGCAATCCGTCGGAGTTATTGTTATCCCAAAAGGAAGAAGATCTGAGCGGCAGCGCCATCGCCGCGACCATTGAACGGATGCGGCCCATGATGCTGGAAGCGCAGGCTCTGGTGAGTACGGCGGTTTACGGCACTCCGCAGCGTTCGCCGACGGGTTTCGATTTGCGGCGGCTCAATATGTTATTGGCGGTGCTGGAAAAACGGGGAGGCTTCCCCTTCGGTCAGCACGATGTTTTTCTAAACATTGCGGGGGGCATCCGGGTGGAAGACCCGGCCATCGACCTGGCGGTGGTTAGCGCCCTAATTTCTTCTTTGGAGGACATCGCCGTTTCCAGTGACATCTGCTTCGCCGGCGAAGTGGGCCTGTCGGGAGAGATCCGGGCCGTCAACCGGCTCGAACAGCGCATCCAGGAAGCCGACCGGCTCGGTTTTCAGCAAATTTTTGTATCCAAATACAACCTCAAGGGCCTGGATGCGGATCGTTATCGAATTCGGGTACAGCCCCTGGCGAAATTGGAAGAACTCTACCGCTTGTTATTTGAATAACTTTTTAATGAACCCATTGCGGGTTTAGTAG
>CAYWHT010000748.1:0-2084 GCA_964458135.1 uncultured Saprospiraceae bacterium
AGGCGCATATTCAAGAGTGGGGTGCAACTCTTGAATCAAAGATAGCCCATAGTTGCCTGACCGACCCGCCGTCGTGCAAGCACTATGGCGGGCGGGGGGAGCTGGCGCGGCCTTTCGCCAAAAGACCCTGCCAAAACGCAAAGTTATTTATTGGTACTAGTACATAATCTGAATGACCGGCTGCATTCCGGTCAACCGGCTCAACCGAAAAGCGTTTTAAAGGAGGCTGTCAGTCCACTTATAGAATCCCGCAATAGCACTATTCATGGCACAGGAAATCGAACGCAAGTTTTTATTGGAAGCTATTCCCGGAGATATCCGGCGGCGTTCCGAGCGTATCCGCATCCAACAAGGCTACCTGGCTTTGGGAGAGGACGGCCGGGAGGTTCGCTTGCGTAAAGCCGGTCATCAATACTGGTTGACCGTTAAAACGGAGGGTACGCTTACGAGAAAGGAGTACGAGACCGAGCTGACGGCCCAGCAGTTCCAGCAGCTTTGGGAAGCGACCGAGAACCGGCGGCTAACCAAAGATCGCTTCCGGAATTACCGACCGGATTATTTGTTGGAAATCGACGAATACCACCAACCCTTACAAGGTTTGTTGGTCGCCGAAGTGGAGTTTCGCTCCGAAGCCGCCGCCCACCGCTTTGAGCCGCCGCCTTGGATGGGACGAGAAATCACCCATCTTAACTTCCTGAAAAACAAAAATTTACTAAAATTTAAGACCTTAGAAGAATTAAAGGCCCGGTTATGATCCTCGACAACGCCCAGCACAAAACTATTCCCCCCTTCGAAAAATACCTCAGCGATTCCTTCCGGGATTTTATTGAAAGCCGGTTTTATCACCGGATCACAGAAAAAGCAAGACTGGAACACCTCAAGTTTGACGATACTTTTATCAAAAGCCCGATCAAGCATATCGGATTGTATTCCGACCACGGCACCGTACATGTCAGGGATGTAGCGGCACAGACGCTGCAGGTCATTGAACGGGTCAATGGGGTGCTCATCCCTCGCCGGGAAGGGGAAGAGTTGGAGTTTATGCGCGCCTACGGTCTACACCTGGCTTATCTGCACGATATCGGGATGGTTAATTTTTCGGAATACGGCCGCTTTATGCACCCGGAATATGCCGCCCGCTACGTTTTTCGGCCCGAATTTGGCGGTGTCTTTCAACAATTGTGGGAGGATAACTCGGGCGGCCTTCCCGCTTACCTGCAAAAGCAACTCGCCGGGTGTGAGGATCTCGGAGCGCCCAAGCGCCTATTGCGGGAATTACTTGCCCTTTCGGTGACCCACAGTAAAAGCAAAGTCCCCGTTTCCGTATTGAACTCGCCCGGGCAGCTGCGCTCCTTCATGCAGGAGGTGCTTTCCCAGCCCCTGGAAAACTTGTATTACCAGCAAAAACTGGAGCGTTTACGCCGTAAAATGGAGAAAGAGCCCGAAGGAAAGTGGGAGAAAAAAATCGTCAAGCTGGAAAAAAAGCGAGACCGTTTTCGGGCTTCCGGACCAAAGGAGGACTCTTCCATGCTGTCTTTTTACGAAGACTTTGAGCGGGAAGCTTTCCGTTGGGTAATCGACGAGCGCCCTAAATTAAGAAGGTTGCTGCTCAATGTACTGGATACGTTGCGCTGCTTACGCGCTGCCGATGCGCTGCGGCAGCGGGGTACGACCTTGCGCACTTCGGCCGGCTACGAAGTATTCGTCGACCAGAAATCCGCTAACGCCATCTACGCTTTGCGCAGTGAAAATGATGACGAACTGTACATGTTAGAAGGCAAAAAACCGCTCAATGCCGGTGAGGCCAACCTGGCGAGTAGCGAAATGGATGCCGAGGGCAATCTAAGGGTTTCACCGCACCGGGGTTGGTTTCGCAACCGCAAGGTCGTACGTAAGGCCGCCTTCAATTTGGCGGTGGTTATTGATGATATCCAGGCCGATACCATCCGGAGTTTCCAGCGCGATGATGCACTTTACGTTGGGGTGTTTCCATTACCCAAACGCTCTTTTGATGATGTGTCGATCATCGTTGAAGGCGTGGATGACAATCCCGATTTTGCCGAGCTGGTGCGCCGGGAGTTATG
>CAYWHT010000749.1:0-2083 GCA_964458135.1 uncultured Saprospiraceae bacterium
GGTGCTGGAGGAGGGGATGCGTTGCACCGAATCCTCTACCGACTGCCGCAATTCGGCGGCGTCGATATCCAGCGATTCCAGCACTTTGACAGCCAGGCTGTTTTTTTCAGACATTATCCCCAAAAGCAAGTGTTCCGTTCCGATGAAGTCATGCCCCAGGCGGATGGCTTCATCCCTGCTTTTGGAGATAACCTGCTTTACCTTTGGTGAAAATCTTCTATTATTCATAACACTGTTTTCTAAAGTTCTTACCGGAGCCCTACCTCAACAATTATAGGACTATTTATTAAAGAATACAAAAGTTGTTTTTCCTAAGTTCGCGATTTTTATTTGGCTTATCAGAACCTTAACAAAAAGCTGTTTTCATGTACGATGTACTAACAACCAAACGGTAAAGAGGGTTTAGAGTTTAAACGACAGTAGTATTAAGGTATTTGCTTAGTGGCCGGGCTCTTCTCTCAATTTTTCATCCGTTTGGTTTTGAGCCCTAACTCGATCAAATACCGTACCGTTTTTCCAAGGACCGGCGGAAAACGAAGTTGGTGGATTAGGTATAGTAATTTTTAATTGATACTTTTGCTATGCTAAAATCGTGCTGTGTATGAAATATTCGATTGACAAACAGGAGCGCTACGCTGTTTTCAGTCTGGAAGAGGATAACTTAAATTCGATCATTGCCCCAACGCTGAAGTCTGAATTTGTCATTCTTTCCAACGAAGGCATCCAAAACCTCATCTTTGACCTCTCAGATGTCAAATTTGTAGATTCCTCCGGATTGAGTGCCATTCTGACAGCTAACCGGCTTTGGAAAAATATTGGAACTTTCGTGCTGACCGGCATCGAGCACCCCAACGTGAAAAAACTCATTGAAATCTCCCGGCTCAATTCCGTATTGACCATTATCCCGACGGTATCCGAATCGGTAGACTACATCTACATGGAAGATATTGAACGCGAGCTAAATTCGGGCTCCGATGAGGAATAATCCATTTCGGTGCGAAGCTCCGCTGTATTAACCGAATTTCCCGCCAGATCATGCGATTCGAACTTACGCTTCTGGGCGTCAACTCAGCGCTGCCCATGGGGGATCGTTTTCCTTCGGCCCAAGCACTCAACATTCAAGAAAATTGGTTTTTGATCGATTGCGGAGAAGGCACGCAAGTGCGCATGCTGGAACAAAAGGTGAAGGCTTCCAAAATCAACCAGATTTTTATCAGTCACCTGCACGGTGATCATACCTTCGGGCTGATTGGCCTGCTGACTACCTATAATCTAATCGGAAGGGAAAGCCCTTTGGAGGTTTTTGGTCCTCAGGGGTTGGAAGAAATGATTCGCATTCAATTGCGGTACAGCGAAACGGAGTTGCGCTACCCGCTTCGCTTTACCGTAATCGATCCGGCCTGCCATAAAGTCATTTTCGAAAATTCGTTGCTTACGGTAGAGAGCTTGCCGCTGGTGCACCGGCTCCCGACTACCGGATTTCTCTTTCGGGAAAAGCCGCGCCCGCGGAATATATTGCCCGAACAAATCGAAGCTTACGACATTCCGGTCGCCCAAATTCAACCGGTCAAAGAGGGGGCCGACCTGCTGCTGGCCGACGGGCGCCGCGTTCCCAACGAAGTGCTTACCGTGGCGCCGCCCTCGCCCCGCTCTTACGCCTACTGTTCGGATACGCGCTATACCGAAACGATTGTGCCCTGGATTAAAGGCGTGGATTTGCTCTACCATGAGTCCACCTTTCTCGAAGACAACCGGAAACGGGCCGAAGAAACTTTACACGCCACGGCCCGGGAAGCCGCCCTAATTGCCAAAATGGCGGGAGTGGGCCAGCTTATCCTCGGCCACTATTCTTCGCGTTACACCGATATCCAGCGCTTTGCCCGGGAGGCCGCGCCCATCTTTCCGAACACCATCGCCGGCTACGAAGGATTGGTGGTTGAGGTGCCTTTCCGGGAGGATGAGCGGGTCTGATTGGCGGTCCATTCTCCAGCTAGTGCCTCGGGAACTAAGTAAAGAATCATTTTCGGGAGCTTATTTTGACGATAGACAAGGCGCGAAGAGGGAAGATAGCGTTCGACTGAGC
>CAYWHT010000750.1:0-1492 GCA_964458135.1 uncultured Saprospiraceae bacterium
CGAGAGCTGAGTTTACCCACTTTACAATCGACTGTTGAGATGGTCTAATGAAACCGGATTCGAAAATCATCCTCCATTTTCCTCCTCCAACAACTCCCCCACCCGCACCCCCAACACCCCCGCAATCCGGAACAAAGTTGGCAACCCCGGCTGCTGTACATTGCGGCACCAGCGTGAGACCGTCCCCTCGTCCACGCCCAATTCCGCGGCCAGCCACTTGGCGGTGCGCTTTTTTTCCTTGAGTACGCGTTTGATGCGGTTGTACTTCCTGGGTGGCATGCTTTTCACATTGGCTACCGGAAAAGTAAGGCACTCCCTGCATTCGAGCAAAAAACAGGCGTTTAGCGCCATTTTTACTTGTCAATCAGGCGTTAAACGCCTATTTTTATTACCCAAAAACCGATTCCCGATGAAAAACATTGCCCTCGCGGTCAGCGTCCACCGCTCCCTACTCTTTTTGCTACTAGCTGGAGGTTTACTGCTACTCTTCTCGCAGCGCGCCTGCTCCACCGGAAAAGGCCGGTCAAACCCCCCGACGGTCCTGCCCCAACCCAAACCTTCGGGCGGCGGCACCGGCATTGGCGCCCTGACTTTGAGTCAAGCGCCCCGGCACGTTCGTAAAATGATCCACCACCTAAAGAGCGTCCGGCACTTCCGGCCGCCAAAAGGCTACAAAGGTGGACGTCTGTTCCGCAACCGGGAAGGCAGACTTCCGCACCACACGACTTACTACGAGTACGACCTCCACCCGCTACGCCCCAACCTCTCCCGCGGACCAGAACGCCTGGTGATGGATCAACAGAAATCCGTATTTTACTACACTAAAGACCACTATACGACCTTTATCCAAATCCTGCTACCATGACCAAAACCGAACTCCTCCTCACTCTCGGCCGCGCCTACAACTTCCCCGACTACTACGCCGCCAACCTCGATTCGGCCGAAGAGATTATTGAAGACATCAAAGAAGATAGCCACCGGGAGAAGTTATCGATTAAGCCTTTGCTGGCGGAGTTGCTAGCGGAGGAGTCGGAAGCAGAGCGGGAGAAGGTGATGGAATTTTTGGAGATGCATTTTAAAGTGGAATGATTTTGAATTTTGGAGACTGATTCCGAAGACTTACGGTCAGGAAATCAATCACTACGAAAGCATCGACCGCGTTAAGAAGCTGCAGGCCAAAGTGGCTTACTCCTCCCCGACCCGGATGAGCTGGCGGAGGAGATTATTGAAAACTTGGAAGCCGGGCTGGCCAGCTTTCGGGAGATATTGGGGGTGGTGGGGGAGTAAAGGCTTCCCCACAAAGGAAAAGAGCAATAGCTTTTTTGAAAAATGGTTTCCTAACCAGTACCGTATGGATGCATTCCCAGCAAAACACTTGCTAACGATGGCTGGCAACCTTTACCACGACGAGCACTTCTGACCAAAGCGCCGGGAGTTGTTTACCATTGATATTTGACCCGAAATTTAGTATTTTTACGGTAAACAGACTTAT
>CAYWHT010000750.1:1502-2081 GCA_964458135.1 uncultured Saprospiraceae bacterium
ACTCAGTACCGCTCAGCTGAAGGAAGCCGGATACTCGTATTATGACATCAAAAACCTGCTCGAAGACGGTGTGATCGAACGAATTCGGCATGGCTGGTATCGCCACCTCGCACTTTCTGATAATGAATGGGCGGAAGTAGGTGCACTTATTGCAGGTGGTGTCTTCTGCCTGCATTCCGCAGCCCAACTTCATGAGTTGAGCACTTTTGTGTCGGGAAGCTATCAGATAGCGATTCATTGGAAGAAGCGGATTCGGCTGCCCTCCTATCCGCCCATAAAACTCTACTATTGGAAGGATGAGCAGTATGAACTGGGGCAGATAAAAAAAGAAGTAGATGGTGTCTATTTGCTGGTCTACGACATGGAGAAAACAGTTTGTGACTTCCTGAAAGCCCGCAATAAATTAGGCCTAGAAGCAGCCAAGGAAGTAGCCAATAACTATGTTGACCATCCTGATCGGGACCTCAATAAATTGATGCGGTATGCCCGGGAGCTGGGGATTTCCTCTGTTGCAAGACAATATTTTGAATTGCTAGTATGAAAAACAAGATAGCCTCTATTCAAAACCGCTTGAAAGCT
>CAYWHT010000751.1:0-2074 GCA_964458135.1 uncultured Saprospiraceae bacterium
CCTGCATGATGCCCACTTTACCCACTACGTTATGGGTAATTTTGTTACCGCTGCCGAAGGCCGTGTTGTCTACCGTAGAGAAAAAGTATTGGCTGTTAATCCACTGGGCGACCACCAGGGGAGCGGTGAGGATCACTTCGAGAAAGCTCCCGTCCGGATCTTGTTGCCAGTCGTAGGAATGCAGGAAGCAGCGACCCCGCAGATCCAGTTGTTGCGTCAGGTGGCGGGGGGCGACGACGAATCCGGCGTTACCGGCCAGCCCCCATTCGGGCCGCACTTCCGACCAGTCGGCGCTGCGGCGCAACAGCCCATTGGCGCGCTTTTGTCCCAATTTCGGCGCCCGCTGATGAAGATTGGCCCGTTGCGCCCTTTGGAGGTCCTTTTTCAGCTTTTCGATTTGCTCCTGCTTTTCGCCTGAGACTTCCGGCAGGTCGATCAATTGCACTTCAGCGGTAGTGGTATTGTGCTGGGCGCCCACAAAGAGGGTGTCATCGGGAACGGTAATGCCCTCTTCCCCGAGGCGGCGACGTATTTCGGGCTGGTTGAGAATCCGGGCCATAGCGGCGGCATTGGGCCCCCCGTGGCTGCCTCCGCAGGCGCCGCAGTCCAGGGCGGCGGCGTAGGGGTTGTTCTCGGTTTGGCTGCCGTGGCCGCAGAGTACGACCAGGGGAGCGAAGTGGCGCGTCAGTCCCATCATACGCAGCGCATTACTCGCGTACCGTAACTGATCATCCAACGGGATGCCCCACTCACCCTCGGGTTGTACATCGGGCGTCAGATCGATCTCCGGCCGGAACAGTTTACGGCCGAGAAGACGCAGCCGGGTCAACGGCCGGGGCAGAAAGCTGCGGCCCGCCGTAAGCAGGCTGGCGGGAAGTCCCAGCGCTTCTACCGCAGCAAAGGGAGTCGCTAAATTGTATTTTAACGATTTATAGGCCTGTTTTAATTCCTTAATCAATTGAAGCCCCCGGCGGTGGTCTGCTAATTGATGGGCGCAATGGGGCGCGGCCTGCTCGCGCAATTGGTGGGCGGGCTGGAGGAGCACCGGCAAGGATTTAACCCGTGCGCCCAGCACTTTTTCGATGGCGATGGGCAGCCCAAAAAATCCGGCAAAACCGAAAGTTTCGTAATCCCCGCTAGCTTCCACCTGCCGGCGGAAAGGTTCGGAGCGCACATCGATACAGAATGCCAATTGGGCTTCGGGACGGCGATCTACCGGCGGCGCATCAACCTGGGAAAGAAGCCGTTGGCCCAAATCCCGGCGGAACCGCCGCTCCCAGCGCTGTAGCAGCTTAAGCCTCAATTGGTGGTAAAAGGGTTGCAAGATCTCCAGTAACTCGGCCCATTCTTTTGCGCTGGCTTGCGTTGCCGAAGGCACAAAAGCCTCCACATAGCCGCTGAGCCTTCGCAACTCGCGTGGCGCGCTGGAAGGATCAACCGATGGTGCTTCGGGGTAGAGGGTGGCCAATAATAAGCGTACCGCCAGGTAATCGGTAAGATGGATAGGATGTTTTTCCTGAGGATGGTAATCTTTTTGTTGGCTACGCCACCGGATGAAGGCGGCCCACCCAGGAAGGGCGAGAAGGTGATCGCGCAGAAATTTTTGTCGCTGCTCTTCGTGAATGCTGAGTTGATCCATTAACGCCGGGATTACCGTAAGGCTGTCATCGCTGAGATCGCGCAGCAAGGCTCGTTGTTGGGGGTGCCAACGGTCGTGTATGAGCAGGGCTTTGACGGCTGCGAAGAAGCCGTGCTCCCGGTACGGCATCGGCCAGGCAGCCTGCCCTTCGTCCAAAAAAGCGCCCAGCCAGGAAATAGAGCGCCGGTTGACGGAGGGCAGGGTCTGTTGCCAGGGGCGCAGGTCCAGCAGGTGGGGGAGCGCCCGGACTAACAGCCGGGAAGCTTTCGGCTCGGGCGCTCCGTCTTCCAATTCGAGTAGCAGGGATCTTGCAATGGGGCGTATTTCTACTTTTTGCTTTCCCAACAAAAGACTTTCCGGCAGGGGCGCCAGGGCTTCTTCCAGCGCCCGGTCGAAATCTTCTTGTTGCAATTGGCCGGCGGCGAGGGCCTGCCG
>CAYWHT010000752.1:0-2071 GCA_964458135.1 uncultured Saprospiraceae bacterium
GTATGAACCCATTGCGGGTTTGGTCTTTGAGCCGAAAATTAGCAATTTTTTGATTAGACAATATTTACCCAACCGAACGGGTGGGCGGAATAAACTACAATGAGGATTTTCGCAACGCAGTATAATCAAAAAAATGCAATTTGGAGGCCAACTACTAAACCCGCAATGGGTTCTATAGTCCGCCAACCCAAAATTTGTGATTGCTGACTGGCTCTTTTTAGCTTCGCTGATCGTCGCTTCGCTCCTCGGAGTTCCAGCTCGCTGCGTTAAAAAGCCTCGCCGTTCGTACGGACGCCTGCGTTTTTTGCCCCCGACGTTTACGGTCGGGATCAAGACTTGCGAATTAAAAAATAGCTGCGCCATAATTTCACACCACGCAGTAGACGCGAAGCGAAATCCTGGGTTGTGGGACTATAAACATGAATAATGAACAAGCCGACCGCTCCGCGCCCAACTAACCCCATCGCTCTTCCTTTTTATGGTTGGGCTGGTTGTACTGAGGGGGCTAACCCGGATTATGCATGAATTGATCTATTACGCGGCGCCATTCGTGGCCGTCCTCGTCATTCGCTGCTCAACGTATCCGGGGATACGCCTGCGCGGCTCATGCCTGCGAGCGACCAGGTCTGGCAACCATTTGCGCGGCTCCCTACGAAAAACTCATGCATCATCCGGGTTAATTATTTTAATGCTGATCTTGGCGGTAATTTTCCGGTTCTGAATAAATAAAGAAGGCGAGCAGCGTCCCGCCATTTGGAGAAATAATGCATTTCCCGTTTCTTGCGAGCAAATTTCTTAGCCAACAAAAGACGAGCATCCCAATGGAAGTCGATTTGCAACAACCTATCTCCAACATCATGGCTACCGATATCAAACAGGTAGATCCCGATGACGAAACTACCGTCCTAAAAAACCTTTTTGAACAATACCGCATCCATCACGTACCGGTCACCACCGATGGCAAGGTGGTGGGCATTATCAGTAAATCCGATTTTCTGTTTTTACTACGCGGATTTACGGAAAACGACATGGACCGTTTCCGCGAATCGGCCAAATTACGCGCCTACCGGGTCTCCGAAATTATGCATAAAGAAGTTACTACCATCCGCACGACGGATCCCGTGCAAAAAGCCGTCACCCTACTCGCCGAAAATCGCTTCCGCGCCCTGCCCGTCGTCGATGAAGATGAGCTGCTGCGCGGAATTGTGACCACCCATGACATTATTGACTTGCTTAATCGGTAGTGGGAAGTTGGCAGTTGGCTTTTTCCCTTCCAACTACCAACTTCGCCCGGCCGAGAAACGAGTGCTTCGGGCGCCAACCAATCATTACTTCGACCAAGACCGCTGCTCAAAAGCGCTATCCACCGGCGTTTGAGCAATATGGTTGGAATAGTTGCTGATCGTTTTGGCGGCAATGGCGGCGACGACGTCCAGCACATTTTGCCGGGTGTAACCGGCATCGAGCAACTCGGCCACATCGCCTTCCGAAGCCCAGCCCCGCTTTTCGACAAGGGTGCGGGTGAATTTACTCAAGACATTAAGTTTGGCGTCGGGAATCTCCCGTCCGTTGCGCAAGGCTTCCGTGACTTCAGCCGGCACCTTGCTCATGTCGGCCAGCGTACTGTGAGCGGCCATGCAGTAATGGCACGCGTTTTCGTGGCTGATCGTCAGCAAGATGACCTCTTGCTCGTGGGCGTTGAAAGTGGTCTGGCTGCGAAAGGCCTCGTAAATGGCGTTGTAACCGTTAAAAGCGGCGGGCGAATGGGCCATCACCGCGTACATATTGGGTACAAAACCCAGCTTCTTTTGGGCGGCCTCCAATCCCTGCCTGGCGGCTTCCGGCGCCGTTTGGGGATCGAGCAATTGAAATTCAATGACGGGTGCTTCTAGTTGCTGTGCCATGATTTGATGTTTTTGATTTACTAAAACGCTCACTCATTAAAGCCCGTCATCATTTTAAAAGTTGGAACATCAAATGGCTTCCTGGACGGATCGTCCCAAGGCGGACAATAATCTAGTACCCTGTGTAATAAGTTCTTTGATGTTTTGGGAGGGGTATTTTGGCGAAA
>CAYWHT010000753.1:0-2064 GCA_964458135.1 uncultured Saprospiraceae bacterium
AACGCAGTATAATCAAAAAAGTGCAATTTGGAGGCCAACTACTAAACCCGCAATGAGTTCAATGGAAGGTTCCGGAAGTATATTACTTTCTGGGCGGTTCCAATTACCAAAAAGGCTTGATTTCAATGCCGCACGCCCTTATTTTTGTAGTGGATGAAGAATCCATTCGTTTTGGGGTTAAATATTTTGTCTCGGTCTTGGTGGAACGATTGCGTAAGGATTCGTCCGGTGATAAACAAAATTAAAAATAGGATGAAACAAAATGCCGCTTCTATCATACCCACCCTACGCTATGTGGATGCACCGGCCGCCATCGAATGGCTTTGCCAGGCCTTTGGATTCGAAAAACATCTAGTCGTTTCGGGGGAAAACGGAACCATTGCCCATGCCCAGTTAACTTTGGGCAACGCCATGATCATGTTGAGTTCCGATCGGGATAACGAATACGGCAAGGTAGTCCAAACCCCAAAACAGCTTAACGGAACCAACACCCAGGCTCCCTATATCGTAATCGAAGCCATTGACCAACATTATCAGCAGGCTAAGGCCGCCGGAGCTGAAATGATTATGGATATTGAAGATCAGGATTATGGTGGCCGCCTTTACACCTGCCGGGACCCGGAAGGCCATGTTTGGAATTTCGGCTCCTACAATCCGTGGCAGTGACTGATGAAATACTTCCGTAATTGCCGGTCATACTGATTCCAAAGTAAAATGTCTTACTTCTCTGGGAGCATTTCAGGATTCACAAATCTTGAGTTGTCAGACTATAAATACCTTCCATGCCAGTGACCAAAATGGCGAGAGTCGCACTCATCCTAAAATTAAATCCAACAATCATGATGACCCAGCGACTTCTTCTGACTTTCGGCTTGTGGTTCCTACTCTTAACGGGATGCCACGCGCAAACCATTACTTTCACCGGCGCCTATTCCAATGCATCCAGCACCGTCGGCCTCCAATTCAAATCGGTAGGCAATGAATACCACGGTTTGTTGACTACCTATCAGGGCAATTATCCGCTAAAAGCTAGCGCGCAGGGGGGAAGCCTGTCCGGACAACTCTACACCGCCAACGGCCCGATTCGTTTTACGGCTTCTTTTCAGAACAATGGGCTCACTTTCCAGTCCGACAACTACACCGACAACTTCTACCGTTTTAGCAACCAGCACTACTTGCAGGATGTAGACCTGAGCGCCTACATGAACAGTGGAGGATCCAATCCTTCGGGAAACGCCAATCCCGCAACCGGCGATTACGATTACAGCTACGCCCAAAGCAGCACGGGCCAGGCCACCGAACGTTATCAGCGTTATCCCAACGCCAACCGCCCCGCCAGTCCGTACCCCGCCCTGAACGACCGGGAAATGTTAGGCCTGGTGTCGGGCGCCCAGTTGGTCATTTACAATCAAACCTCCATCCTGAATAGCCAATCCGCCAGCTCCATCACTTATGTTAACTTTTGCGCCAACGGAACCTTTACAATGAATTACGACGGTTCCTTCAGCGTAGAGGGCTATACCGGCGCCAACGCCCAGGGCGCATCCCACGGTCGCAATTCCGGCAGCTGGCAGCTGGTGACTGTGCAAGGTAAACCCGCTATCTATGTAGCCTTCAATAACGGCAATTCCAACTTCTACTACGTCAATAGACAAAATCTGCGTCAAGGGCGCTGGCGTATCGGGAATAAGCGCTACGCCATGCAGCGGAATAAGGTGCGGTGTAGATGAGTCGTAGCGAGTAGAAGGATGCTACCAAGCGTTTCCGTTAAATTGATTTAGAGCTTGTGGGAGTTTGCTTTTGATGGCGAAAATGACCAGATTTGGGTGCTTGCGAAGCCATTTTTGAGCCTCCTGCGCCTTGGGAACTAAGTAAATGATCGTTTTCGGGAGCTCATTTTGGCGATAGTCAAGGCGCGAAGAATAGCTACTTGACCGACCCACCGTCGTGCAAGCACTATGGCGGGCGGGGAGAGCTGGCGCAGTCTATCGCCGAAAGAAGCCGCAAAAACGGTCAGATATTTAGCCCGGATGATGCATGAGTTTTTCGTAGTCAGCGGCGCAA
>CAYWHT010000754.1:0-2062 GCA_964458135.1 uncultured Saprospiraceae bacterium
GAAAAAATAGCGGCGTCATATTTTCACAAATCTCATGTTGTCAGACTATAATTCCGTAGTCTTCGAATAATTTCCGCAAATAACCCACGCTTCCAATGACGCCCATCTTCCCCTCCGCTCCGGAAACAATCCCCACCAAGTAGCCTTTTTGATCGATCACCGGGGAGCCGCTTCGGCCTTGAGGTTGAGCATCCGTTTTCAAGCTCCGGACATAGTAATAATTACCGAGCCCCATGAGGCATTGCAATTTGACGCGTGCGGGGGTAACCGTATCGGTTGGGTGACGCCCCCAGCCGACGGCGTAAACGATCTCCCCGTCCTTGATCGGCGCATATCTGATTTTTAGGGGATATATATCCGGCAGATTTTTCTGGACTTCAAAAATAATCCAGTCGCGCACCTTTAGGGTATTAAATTCGCCGATGGATTCGTTGGGGTTTTGGTTGATTAGACGTTGGGTGAAAACCACTTTAGCGGGATCATTTTTGGGATACAATCACCAGTATCGAAAATCTTTTCCCAAATCAATGAACTGTAATTCGAGCTGGTTTTCAAACACCATAAATAAGTGCTTACAGCTCACGCCTAAAGTATCGCATCCGGTATCGATCAGAAAAGCATTGGCCAAATTTTTAAAGGTGGTATCGGCAAAACTAATTTCATTGGTAAGCGCAAAATCCGGCCAGGCGGATACGGTCTGACTTATCCAGGGTTCGGGTGGGCGTTCTTGCTGCTTCGTACAGCTACCCAACATCAAAAAAACATAGAATAGGATCGCCGTTTTATGGATGTAGAAGCGCATGCAAGACCTTTTTCGCTAAAAGAGGCCGCCAAAATTTAAAGTTACTTATTACACGCGGTATCTTTATTAAGAAATTATAGGCCGCTTAGGTGCTATTGCTTGAACGCGAATACCAAAAAGTGGGCTTCCGTATCCCCGCTATTGGTTAATGCATGCTTACAAGCTTCGTGCCAGTGGGCGTCTCCTCTGCGGAAGGTTTTGGCGCCTGCTCCCTCTTGATCGGAGGTGTAATCGATTTGGTAATCCGACAATGCATAGATGGCCCGGTTGATTCCGGCGTGCTCGGGGATCGAGGCCCCGGTGGGCAGTTGCACTTCGGTAACCCGCACATGTTCGTTTTCAAACAATATTTGCGCACGGTCCGGCGCCGCCTGATTGACATCTTCGGCTAGATCTGCCTCATCACAGTCGGGCAATTCGGTCTCGCTGCGGGCGACTACCAGATATTCGGCAGTCTGATCGCCAGTGTTTTTGGCCGCGTGGGGCCCGGCTTCGTGCCAGTGCACCGCTCCTTTTTCCCAGCTTTTAGCGCCCTTATCCGCGCCGTTTTCCGTCCATTGGATCGTGTATTCGCCCAAAGAATAAATGACCCGCGGCGCGCCCTGGTGCATAGGTTGTTGCTGCCCCGGTTCGAGACGCACCTTCATAACTTGAACATAATCATTGTTAAACACGGCTTCCACCCCCTCGGGCATCGCCTCTTGCAGGTTTTCCGCGACTTCCGCGGAAGGCGCTTCTCCTTTTTCTTCGTCGGTAGGTGCTTCACCACCGCAGTTCCACAGGAAAAAAGCCAGCGTAATCAAAAGCAGAGTTTTCGCATTCATGGCTTTGGTTTTAATACAAAAATCTATTCAAAGTTAAATGCTACAGCGTTGCAAAAAAATGATCTTTGTCATTTCCCGGCGCTGGTTTTTATATTTTCTGGATTTTCGAAGTTAGTGGCGAGGAAAGATCTTAGGGGAGTTTGCTTTTGATGCCGAAAATGACCAGATTTGGATGCTTGCGAAGCCATTGTTGAGCCTCATAGTGCCTCGGCAACTAAGTAAATGATCGTTTTCGGAAGCTTATTTTGGCGATAGTCAAGGCGCGAAGAATAGCTACTTGACCGACCCGCCGTCGTGCAAGCACTATGGCGGGCGGGGAGAGCTGGCGCAGTCTATCGCCGAAAGAAACCGCGAAAATGGTCAGGTATTTTGTTGCCGAGGCGCTAGTACACTGTGTAATAAGTAATTTTGCGCTTTGGCAGTGTCTTTTGGCGAA
>CAYWHT010000755.1:0-2058 GCA_964458135.1 uncultured Saprospiraceae bacterium
TTATTACACAGTGTACTGAAAGCGCAAAGTTACTTATTACACAGTGTACTACCTCAAAAATTCCTTCGGGCATTAGATCAATATCTGGAACCGCTGTCCGGTCGATTTTGCATCTTCATAACCGGCATCGGCGTGCCGGAAGATGCCCAGCGCCGGATCGTTGTGCAGGGTGCGTTGTAACCGCCGGGCGGCTGCTTCGCTTCCGTCGACCAAGATAACCATTCCCGCGTGTTGGGAGTACCCCATGCCCACGCCACCGCCATGGTGGAAGGACACCCAGGTGGCGCCGCCCGCCGTATTGGCCATCAGGTTGAGCAAAGGCCAGTCGGAAACCGCGTCGCTACCGTCAAGCATGCCTTCCGTTTCCCGGTAGGGGGAAGCCACCGAGCCGCAGTCGAGGTGATCCCGCCCGATAACCAGCGGGGCTTTGACTTTTCCCTCGCGCACCAGATCGTTAAAAATTAGTCCCGCCTTTTCTCTTTCGCCCATGCCCAACCAACAAATACGGCAGGGAAGCCCCTGAAAAGCAATTTTTTCCCGGGCTTCCTTCAACCAATGGTTGAGGTGTTCCTTTTCGGGAAAAGCTTCCATCAGCGCCCGGTCGGTCGTATAAATATCTTCCGGATCACCGGAGAGCGCCGCCCAGCGGAAGGGGCCCTGGCCTTCGCAGAAAAGCGGCCGGATAAATTCGGGGACGAACCCCTGAAAATCGAAGGCGTTAGTTTGTCCGCCCTGCTTGGCAAATTCCCGCAAATTGTTGCCGTAATCGAAGACGATGCTGCCGCGCCGCTGCATTTCCAACATAAAACCGACGTGCCGCGCCATGCTGGCCAGTGCTTTGCGGTAGCAGAGCGGGGGATCTTGTTGACGCATCTTCCGCACTTCCTCCAGGGTCCAATCGTGGGGCACGTAGCCGTAGGTGGGATCGTGCGCGGAGGTCTGGTCGGTAAGCACGTCGGGGATGACATTATCTTGCAGGAGCTGTTTCAGCACGTCGCCGATATTTCCCACCAACCCGACGGATAGGGCTTCGCCTTTATCGCGGGCGTCGAGCACCCAGCGTTTGGCTTCTTCGTAATCGCGGGTCATGCGGTGCAGGTAGCGGGTTCGGAGGCGTTTTTCGATGCGCTCCGGATCTACGTCGACGCCCAGGAATGCCGCGCCGTTCATGGTGGCGGCCAGGGGCTGGGCGCCGCCCATGCCGCCCAGCCCGCCGGTGACGAGAAGCTTGTGCCGCAGATCTCCCTGAAAATATTTGCGGGCGCAGGCGCCGAAGGTTTCGTAGGTGCCCTGCAGGATGCCCTGGGTGCCGATGTAGATCCAGCTGCCCGCGGTCATTTGCCCGTACATCATCAGGCCGTCGGCTTTGAGTTTTTCGAAATGTTCCCAGTTGGCCCAGGCCGGCACGAGATTGCTGTTGGCGATGAGGACGCGCGGGGCGTCGGGATGGCTGCGCACCAGGCCGACGGGTTTGCCGGATTGCACCAGGAGGCTGTGGTCTTCATCCAGGTCGAGCAGTTGCTCGATGATCTTTTGCAGGGCTTTGACATTGCGCGCCGCCTGACCGGTGCCGCCGTAGACCACCAGTTTGGCGGGATCTTCGGCGACTTCCGCATCCAGGTTGTTGAGCAGCATGCGCAGCGGGGCTTCGGTTTGCCAGGATTTGGCGTGCAGTTGGCATCCCGTCGGCGCCTGATAGCGGGGGTGGGAGGCGTAGCGATCAATAAATTCCGAAGGTTTCATGGGCGGCGTTTTTGAATGAAAGATGATGCTGTTTGGCTACGGAGTCTGTCTGCCGGCATAGTTGCCGGTCTTTTACCATGAAGATAGCTTGATCCAGGTCTTTGGAAAAGGGCGTATCGGCGGCGCGGTGGGGAATATGTTCCCGTACGAGATCGTGGCAGCTTTCGAGGAGCGCGCTCGATTCAAGGGGGCGGCGGAAATCAATGCCCTGCGCGGCCACCAGCAGCTCGATGCCGAGGATTTTTTCTACATTTTGCACCACCTGCCAGGCTTTGCGCGCCCCGTGCGCCCCCATGCTGACGTGGTCCTCCTGGC
>CAYWHT010000756.1:0-2057 GCA_964458135.1 uncultured Saprospiraceae bacterium
GCTTGCGGTCGGGATCAAGACTTGCCAGCCGAAAAAATAGCGGCGTCCTATTTGCCCAAATCTCATGTTGTAAGACTATAAATCTGTACAAAATACAAAATATAAGAATTTCGTGGGCGATAGATAAATCGCTCTTGTTTTTTGTTATTGACCGTAAAGCACTAGTTTCACCAGCAATCGCCCTTGAAGACTTGTATGAACCGGATTCCAGCTCCAATACTTCGATGAAATATGCACTTAAAGCAAGAACAATCCCATTTATGGCAATCCATGACGGCGGGTGATCAGCAGGCATTGGAGCAATTGTATCGCCTGCACTTTACCGCTTTAATTCAGTACGCTACTAAATTGTGCCGGGAACGGGAAATAGCCGAAGACGCCATTCACAATGTTTTTCTTTACATCTGGCAAAACCGCGCTTCATTGACCGGCATAGGTTCGCCCTATCCCTATTTGGTGGGGGTGCTGCGCGACGAATGCCTGCGATTATTAAGAGATAAATCGCACTTTCGCCATACTTCCGAGCTACCGGCGCCGATTGCCTTGACGCTCCACCCCAGTGACCTGGTCTTGGTGGAAAATGCCGACCAAAACGCCCGGCAAAGGCTGATGAAAGCCCTCAATAACTTGTCTCCGCGGCAACGGGAGATTCTGTTGCTCAAATTTTTTAACAAGCTGGATTATCAAGCAATCTCCGACATCCTCGACATCAACTACCAATCCGTCATCAATCACGTGCGCCGGAGCATGCTCAAACTCCGTGAAGCCGGAGTGTTGCAATACTTACGGAACCACCAGAACCAATAAACAACCGCCAAACGCAGCTGATTGATGACCGTTGGTGCTCTTTTAGCGAGTGATCACATGGAAAAGGAAACACAACAACTCATACAGAACCCGTCGTTCATCAATTGGGTATTGCAGCGCAATGGCAGGGATGAAGCTCATTGGGAGCAATACCTGCGGCAACATCCCGAACGGCAAGAACATATTGAAGAGGCTCGCCTGATGGTGCTGGGCTTGCCATTTCGGGAGCGCAAAACCCCCGAGGCTACGCTTAACCGCAGCTGGAGCCGCCTGCGCACTGCCATCGAAACCGTTGAGAAGCGGGAGAAACGTCGGCGTGCCTCCCGCTTGTTCCGTCGTGCCGCGGCGATTTTGGTTCCCCTCATTTTGGCGAGCGGGATATGGCTCTGGGAATATTACGGCACGGAAAAGCTTACCGAATACACTACTGACTACGGAGAAAGGCTGGAAGTCTCATTGCCCGATGGTTCCCGGGTCAATTTGAACGCCAATAGCACCCTGCGGGTTCATAACCTTAGCCAAACCGGAGCGCTGAAAGTGGAACTGTGGGGAGAGGCTTTCTTTATCGTACCCCGGCACGAACCGGAAAGCCCCCTGAGGATCAGAACCCAAAATAGCGTCATTACGGTTACCGGCACGAATTTCAACCTGCATGCCTACCAAACTTATGCTATTGTAAGCTTGGTCGACGGCAAAATACGGATTGCCCGGAAAGGGGAAGGTTACAGGGATCTGGAAGCCGGTCAGACGGCCTGGTTTGATCAGGAAAAACAAAAGTTTGTCATCGAAGCAAAAAACCTCGCTAAATGGACTTCCTGGGTCGAAGGGAAATGGGACTTTAGCCGGAGCGGCACCCTCGCCGAAGCCGCCCAGCGGCTGAAAGCCACCTACGGCCTGAATTGCAAATTCTACCCTCCCGAACTGGCCAACGATTCCATCGGTGGCGTCATCAACTTGAAAAGCCGCGAAATCGCCCTCAAAGGGCTCGCCATCATCTCAGACCTGGAATACCAATACGAAGGGAGGGATACGGTGGTGTTTACTAGACGTGAGTAGTCGAGCTTGGACCGAGGGCGGGGGCAACCGGAAAGAAGGGCTCGCTATGGCTTGTCCGAAACAGCACCGGCCACACTCCCTGTTGTAATTATAGTCCGTCAACCCAAAATTGGTGAATGAACCCATTGCGGGTTTAGTAGTGGCCTCCAAATTGCAATTTTTTGATTATACGGCGTTGCGAAAATCCTCATTTA
>CAYWHT010000757.1:0-2055 GCA_964458135.1 uncultured Saprospiraceae bacterium
ACAAGGTTTACCCGACCGAACGGGCGGGCGGAGTAAGCTAAATGAGGATTATCAAAAAAGTGCAATTTGTAGACCAACTACTAAACCCGCAATGGGTTCCGAAAAAGAGCCCGTCAGCATTCACAAATTCTGGATTGGCGGACTACAAGTGTTACCTGAATCGAATCACCCGATAAAAATGCCGCTCGTGTTAGGATGGTTGCAAAATATAAGATTCGTTAATCCGGAGTTTTTTCTGCTCTTTTTGTTACTGCCCCTGCTGGGGTACTGGTATTACCGTACCTACCGCAGACGCTACGCGACCTTTCGCATGCCTAGCCTGGAGGGCCTTCGCCATACGGCCAGCCGGCGTGGCAAGCTGCGCGCGCTGTTGCCGGTCTTGCGCGCCCTGGCGGTCATTGCCTTCGTCATTGCCCTGGCGCGCCCCCAGGAAGTGCTCAAAGAAGAGGAAGTCAAAGCGGAGGGCATCGATATTTTTATGGTGATGGATTTGTCGAGCAGCATGCTCGCCCAGGATTTTGAACCCGACCGCCTGGAGGTCAGCAAACGGGTGGCCTCGGAATTCATCGACAAACGCTCCTACGACCGCATCGGCCTTTCCATATTCGCGGGGGAGGCCTATACCCGCTCCCCCCTAACGACCGACCACCGGGTCGTCAAGCAGGAATTGGCCCGGCTCAAATGCGGCGAAATGAAAGACGGCACCGCCATCGGCATGGGGCTGGCCACTGCCATCAATCGCCTCAAAGACAGCCAGGCCAAAAGTAAAGTAGTCATTTTATTGACCGACGGAGTGAATAATGCCGGCTACATCAAACCCCTGACCGCGGCGGAAATTGCCACCGAATTCGGCATCAAAGTATACACCATCGGGGTAGGCTCTACGGGCGACGCGCTCACCCCGGTGAGCCGGCGCAGCGACGGGCGCTATATTTTCGGGCTGGCCCGGGTGGAAATCGACGAAGAGCTGCTGCAGGAAATTGCCGAAATGAGTGGCGGTCGCTATTTCCGGGCTACGTCGGCGGAAAGCCTGGAACGCATCTACGCGGAAATTGACCAGATGGAGAAAACCGAAATCAAAGTGACCACTTTTCGCCGCTATACCGAAGAATTTCACCGCTTCGCCCTCTGGGGAATCCTGGCGGTATTGCTGGAAATTTTATTGAGGTACTCGGTTTTTCGAACCCTCCCCTAAAACAGCATCGCATCATGTTTCGATTCGAGCATAGTTTTTACTTGTACGCGCTCCTGCTCCTGCCGGTGCTCGCGGGCTTTTTCCTGCTCATGCGCTGGCGCCGCAAACGCCGGCTGCGCCGCCTCGGCAACACGGAGCTACTCAAGCGATTGATGCCCGAAATGTCGCGCTACGTACATAGCCTTAAATTCGGATTGCTCCTGTTGGCGCTGGCCTTGCTCATCATCGGTTGGGCCAACCCTCAATGGGGTTCGGAAAAGCAGCAGGTAAGGCGCCAAAGCGTCGATATCATGATCGCGTTGGATTTGTCGCTGAGCATGCGGGCCGTGGATATTTCTCCCAACCGGCTGGAACGGGCCAAGCGGTTGGGATTGGAATTGCTCGACCGCTTGGAAGGAGAGCGGCTCGGGCTGATCATTTTCGCCGGCAATGCCTACCTTCAGGTTCCGATGACTACCGATTATGCGCACCTGGCCAATACCTTGCGCAGCGCCAATACCAACATGGTCTCGGCTCAGGGCACCGCCCTGTCGGCAGCGATCGAACTGGCCGGGCGTTCTTTTGAAGAAGACAACAAACACCACAAAGCGCTCGTCGTTATTAGTGACGGGGAAAACCACGATCAGGAAGCCCTGGATGCCGCCGGCGCCGCCCAGGAGACGGGGCTGGTGATCTACACCGTGGGCGTCGGCAGTGAGGAGTATCTGCCGGACCTGAAGATCACCGACCTGAAGGTGCCCTCGTTCTGCCTGCGCGGCGAGCGCGTGGTCATCCCCTTCCGCTTGCAGAGCCACTTGGACCGGGACGTGCGCGCCCGGGTGTCGCTGAGCTCCGGGTTCGGCGGGCGCGTGGACAAGGAG
>CAYWHT010000758.1:0-2054 GCA_964458135.1 uncultured Saprospiraceae bacterium
TCGTAAAGCTTCCCGTGACTTCTACTTCCCCCTCGACGGGAAGGGATACCACCTGGCGCGAGGTGGTCAGAAAATCTTCCCCGGCGGTAAAACGGAAGCAGGCTTTCCCGTTGGCGTCGACCCGCGCCGTATCTTCTTCGTTATATCGAATCGCAGGATTCCATTCGACCTGATCGTAAAGGCCGTTATCTATGGATTGCAGCCGGAAATAGATCCGGTCGCCGCGCCGCACGTCAATATTGCCGACGGCGTTGGGGTTGGGGATAATTTCGGCAGGCCCGTCGGGCAGGAGTTGACCGCTCCACAAGACATCCCCCCGGTGTTGAATAGATAGGATAACCCCGTCGTTTTTAGCGTAGGCTTCCGCCTGCGGGGTATCGTTACCCAGGAGACGGGCGGGCGCGTCGATTGCGATCTCGCCGTCGAAGGGCGCCTGCCACATGCGAACGATGTCGTGCAGAGGAAACTGATCGATCAGGCTGTCGATTTCTTCCTGTGTGGGCGGTGGCGGGGCCACGTCGCCCAGTTCGCCTTCGATGACCGGGCTGGGCGTCATCGCGCTCTTGGTCGTAAATTCGGGCAAGCCGGAGGAATTGAGAAAGCTAAAATGCCCTTTCCCGTTGTTGGCGATATCGATCAGGCCGTCGCCGTTTAAATCGATAAAGTAGGCGTCGGTGGTGCTGGTAGACCAGGTTTGGGTGTAGCCCAGAAAGCCGGGATAGGGGTGCCCTTCAAGCCCCCCCGAATTGCTGCGGGTGACGGTGTGTTCGAAATTGCCGGGCAGCCCGGCGACGGAGCGTTCGGCGCCAAAGCCGTCAACCCCGTTGTTTGCGCGAAAATACAGGCGGTTATTTTTCCAGTACGCCTTATCGGGCAGGCCGTCGCCGGAAAGGTCTACCAGACTGCTCAATCCGGAGGAGTTGGAACTGCTGTAGGTGTAGTTGCCGCCTCCCGTGTTGGTTTTGGCGAAGGGATTGCCGAATACGCTGCCTACGGTCACCGCCAATCCGGCGCTAAAACTGTTGGATTTAGATCCGCCGAGCACCGTACTTTCGTTATTGATCGGGCTAATGACATCTCCCTTGATCTCATCGAGGGGCGAATCCCAGTCCGTTATTTCGGTGAAGGGAAGGTAGTTATTGTCCTTTCGCACTTCGTCGAAATAGTCAAAGGTGTGTTCGTAAAATACCTCCCCGTTTTTGTCCAGCTCGGCGATGCGGGTCAGCAGGGTTTTGAAGAAGGCTCCTTCTTCGTAATCCAAAGCGTAGCGGCGGATGAGGTTGCCGTCAAAGCGTACATCGATAAAGTAGAGGCGCTCGGCCGTTACCTGCTTAAAACCCTGACGGGCGTCGATTTGGACGTCGGGGCGGCGTTCCGCGCCGGCCTTGGAGCGGATGAATTCCAGGGCGTATTTGCCTTCCGCTTCTCCGTGCCCGGTGTAGGTAATGCGTTCGGGATATATCTGCCGCCCTTCGAGCTCGCCGTCGGCCAGCCCGTCATCCCGGACGACGGTGCAGTGGTAGCGAATAAAATTGCCGTTCAAATCGCGGGTTTCCAGCAGCATCCAGCGGGCGATGTTGCCGCGATCATCGGTGAGCACCGCATCTTCCACGCCCCCCTCACCCGGCCGCCCGCCGTAAAAATGACGCGTGCCGTCTTTATCGATCACTTCCCACCAGTAAGCCTTGGGATCACTACCGTGGCGGATGATTTGCTGAAAGGCGCCCTCCACCCGGGGATGGAAGATCTTCTCATTGCCCCGGCGGGGTTTGAGCGCGCTGCGGTGGCTCAGCGGGTGCAATTGTTCGCCCTGGAAGGTGTAGGTTTCGGATTCGAGTGTGGGATGGTAGCGGGGCACGCCCCAGCGCGTCTCCACTTCGATGGCGGGGATATCCAGGGACCAGCCCAGGCCCAGCCAGCCGTTGCCGCCCTCGCTGTTGTAGTTGATCGACAGTTCCGTTATCAACCCGTTGCCGCCCGGCGGAAGGATGATGGCAAAGGACAAATTCGCCGTCCCCATAGGGCTGGCGGTGGGCGGATCGATGCGCAAACCG
>CAYWHT010000759.1:0-2051 GCA_964458135.1 uncultured Saprospiraceae bacterium
TCCCAACGAATAAGCGCACCAACAAATAAACAAAACAACACCCCCTTGACCCGTCCAAAAAATTAAACCAAATTAATACCGTCTCGTATACCACGATATTCCATACCTACAAAACAAATAAAACCATGATTGCGACCGATCAGATCACGGAACTATTAGGCCAGGAAGCCCAATCGCTTCTGGAGCACCAGTGTCAGGCCATTCCCAAGGAAGAGATTACGGCGCCTTCGCCCGATTTTGTCGACCGCATCTTTGCTCATAGCAACCGCAGCCCGCAGGTGATGCGCAGCCTGGCCCAGCTCTACAACCACGGCAACCTCGGCGGCACGGGCTACGTCAGCATCCTGCCGGTGGATCAGGGCATTGAGCATACCGCGGCGGCTTCGTTCTACAAGAATCCGGCCTATTTCAATCCGGAAAATATCATCAAGCTGGCCCTGGAAGCGGGCTGCAATGGCGTGGCTTCCACCTTCGGTGTGCTGGCCACCCACGCGCGCAGGTACGCGCACAAGATCCCCTTCATCGTTAAGCTCAACCACAACGAGCTACTGACTTATCCCAATAAGTACGACCAAATCCTGTTCGGCACGGTGCAGGAAGCCTGGAACCTGGGCGCGGTGGCCGTCGGCGCCACCATCTACTTCGGCTCGGAGGAGAGCAACCGCCAGCTCGAGGAGATCGCCGAGGCGTTCGCCGAAGCGCACGAGCTGGGCATGGGCACGATCCTGTGGTGCTACACGCGCAATTCCGCCTTCAAGAGCAATGGCGAAGACTACCATACGGCAGCCGACCTGACCGGGCAGGCCAACCACCTCGGCGTGACCATCCAGGCGGATATGATCAAGCAGAAATTACCGACGACCAACTACGGCTTCCGCGATCTCAAATTCGCCAAATACAAGGATGAGATGTACGGTAAGCTCACCGGCGAGAACCACCCGATCGACCTCTGTCGCCTGCAGGTCGCCCACTGCTACATGGGTCAGATCGGCCTGATCAATTCCGGCGGCGGCTCCGAAGGTCATTCCGATAAAGCCGACGCAGTGCGTACCGCGGTCATCAACAAACGCGCCGGAGGCACAGGGCTCATCCTCGGCCGCAAGGCATTCCAGCGCCCGATGAAAGAGGGGGTAGAGATTATTCAGGCGGTGCAACAGGTATATTTGGATAAGGGGATTACGGTAGCTTAATAATGCGTATTCGCGGAAGTAACGGGGAACGAAGACGGGCATGACTCACCGCACTAACGGCATCCGCTCCCCACGCCAACCCGGAAACAACACCGCATCCTCCGCAATATCCAAATGCGCCCCCGCCACGCCGGCAAAGAGCGAGCGAAAATCGGTGGTCACCGGCAAGTCGCGGCCTTCGGCCAGGTTTTCGGGGGCCAATTCGGGGACGTCGCCGTACACCTGCCCGCCTTTCACGGCATTACCCAGCACAAACATGCAGGATGCCCGCCCGTGGTCCGTACCTAGGGAGCCGTTTTGGGCGATGGTGCGCCCAAATTCGGTCATCGTCATCAGCACGACGTCATCCTGGTATCTTTCGATATCCTGCCAAAAGGCGGCGATACAGGTGCTCAGGTCGTCGGCCTGTAAGTTGAAGCCGCCAAAGCGCCCCGACTGACGGGCGTGGGTATCCCATCCGGCGGATTCCGCGAAGGCGATCTCCAGTCCAACGCCCCCTTTAATCAATTGTGCAATTTGCTGCAGGGATTGACCCAGGCTGGAATTTGGGTACTGCACGCCCGAGCGCGGCGGCATGGCGGTAATATTTTTTTCTTTGAGCAGCCTGGCGGCATCGAGACTTACCGAGCCGGCGTCTTTCAGCATCTTCTGGGTGGTCTGCCGGTAGAGGGCTTCGAAGCCCTGGCGGGCGTCACCCGACTGATGGGGTGACATGCCGCTGACGCCCACCGACAAATTTTCCAGGTGCTCCACCGCCAAGGCATATTCCTCGCCGTAAAGAGAGCGAGGCAGGGCCGAAGTCATGGCAACGGATTGAAAGGGCGTACCCTCGTGGCCCAGCAGGCCGGTTGCCCGGTTCAA
>CAYWHT010000760.1:0-2050 GCA_964458135.1 uncultured Saprospiraceae bacterium
TAATCAAAAAATTGCAATTTGGAGGCCAACTACTAAACCCGCAATGGGTTCAACAACAGGTATAGCTTATATATTTCGAAAT
The DNA here is from genome assembly GCA_964458135.1 of uncultured Saprospiraceae bacterium. Classification (GTDB taxonomy): domain Bacteria; phylum Bacteroidota; class Bacteroidia; order Chitinophagales; family Saprospiraceae; genus CAYWHT01. Next base: position 83 of record CAYWHT010000760.1, read on the forward strand.
TTCGGTGAATTTCGGAAATGTAGAAATTTTTTTAGGCCAACCTAAAAATCAAAAAAAAGAAAAAAAAAGTCGCATCACCCGAAGGTGACACGACCTACTACTAACAAATTATAATCCCATGAATATTCCTCAACCTGTAATTGAAGAGTTACTTAGAGTACAAGCAGAAACTGGTTTCGGGTAATAATTATTATTACTTTAAAGAAAAATTAACAGTTTTTCTTTCCGCGTGCCAATTTTTTTACTCTTCAGATTTCACATATGTTAACGTCGAAGCGCTCCAATAAATTCCATGGGGGGCTAATTTTTTTCCTTTACGAGCAGGGCGACGCCCCCTAACCCGAATTATGCATGGGTTCTTCGTCACGAGAAGCCAAACTGCCCGCCCTGTGAAATACCGCAGGTAAAGCTTCGCTTTATTTCACAGGGCGGGCGGTTTGGCTTTGCAGTGGATGAATTCATGCATAATCCGGGCTAAAAGTGAAGGATTGTAGGGCTCGGGAGATGCGGCCGGCGAGAGAGGTTGCTACAAAAAAGTAAGTCGCGCCACCCCTCGGTGGCACGACTTACTGTGTATAATCCCATGAACATTTACGAACTTAAACCAGCTTAATAGTGGTTAATCTTGTCTTCCCGCGGGAAGTATATCTTTAGTTGGAGTACTTTCAAATTGAGAAACGAAGCGGAAAATTTGTTAATAGTAAGTCAGGCATCCCCATACCTGACTTACTATCGACAAACAAAAAATCCCATGTACATATCCAAGTTTTGGACCGGCTCTTTAGCCGTTATGTTCGTTTGACATTACAAACATCTTAAGTTTTAGAGCCTGAAACAAAGACAAAAACTTGGAATTGTGAGGGAATTTACTCCCGCCTTCAATAAGTACTTAAAACACAATAATCTGATTACCATATTTTTAAAACCCATTCCTTTGGCAAAAATGTGAAAAATTCCTTTCCATTAAGTCAAATTTTCCTGCATTTTTTTAATCAAAAGGGTTGCGAAAAGCCGGATTCTGGATGAAGGAGGTATCGGTCAGCGTTTTCAAAAAGGCAATCAGATCTTGTTTTTCGCGCTCACTCAGGGAAAAAGGACGAATATTGGGGTCCTCATTCTCTACGCCGTGGCCGCCTTTACTGTAATGATCCAGCACTTCTTCCAGGGTTTCAAAGCGGCCGTCGTGCATGTAGGGGGCCGTCAGTTCGATATTGCGCAAGGTAGGCACCCGGAAGCGGCCGTTATCGAAGGTGCGACCGGTAACTTCGCCCCGGCCAAGATCGTTAAAATCATTCAGATGATCCACCGAGTCCAGGCCGTTATTTTTGTAGCGGTTATCCGTAAAAAGGGGGTCGAAATGGCAGTGGGAACATCCGGGATGCTCCAGTTTCTGACTTTCCTCCAAGAAGAACAGCAACTTCCCGCGCTGTTCGGCATCGGTAAACCAATCTTCATTTTTCCAGACTACCCGGTCGAAGCGCGAATTTCCGCTGATCAAGGTGCGTTCGAACTGCGCGATGGCCTTCTGAACATGACGCCGTTGGATTTCAGTGCGCAGGCGCACCCCAAAAGCTTCCCGAAACAATTCCGGATAGGCGTCGTGGCGCCGCAGCTTTTCTATGACGTGCTCCCAACTATCGTTCAACTCAACGGGATCTTCCACCGGTATGAGCACCTGGTGTTCGAGGCTTCCCGAACTGCCGTCCCAGAAAAACTCGTTGGGATTGAAAACCAAATTGACCAGCGACATGGCGTTGCGCCTCCCTTCAACGCCCCGCACGCCTTTACTGAAGGCCCGCCCGTCGGTGAAAGCCAACTCGGGTTTGTGGCAACTAGCACAGGACATGGAGCTGTCGACCGAAAGGATGGGATCGTAAAAGAGGCGCCGGCCCAAAGCTACGCCTTCCTCGGTCATCGGATTATCCTCGGGGATGATGGGCTTGGGCAGCCATTCGGGAATATCCAGGC
>CAYWHT010000761.1:0-2048 GCA_964458135.1 uncultured Saprospiraceae bacterium
CGCCAAAATACCCATCCCAAAACATCAAAGAACTTATTACACAGTGTACTAGTTCCCAAAGCACTTGCAACTCGCGAGTAAAATTCACATCAATCATCGTCTTTCCGGAAAGGGCGCCGGGGCCGCCAACGGATTTTAGGCGCGGCCCATTTGACGAGAAAGGGCAACAGCCGGTTGAGTATGGGATGGCGGCACCGTAACAAAACGTAAAGGGCAAGGGGGTGCGCGCCTACCGAACTTTTGATTTCCAGTGCCGTTCGGGCCAGATGAAGGCGCCGGACGCCCAGTTCAATTCCCTCTTCAATTAATTGGTATAAAATATTGAGATACAGTTGGGTTTGTCGGTTAATTTCGTCGTTAAAACCCAGGTAGTGGGCTTCCAGGGTGGAGCCGTTGCGAATAGAAGTATGGAATCCGACCAGCCGGTCACCGAGGTAGTGGCCGTAAAGGCGGAATTGTTCCGGCAGCCGTTGCTGTAAGATTTCCCAGTATTCTGGGGGCAAGTACAGGAGGTTAAAACCGGCTTTATCGGCTACCTGACGGTATAAAGCGTGGAGGATTGCGCGCTCCCGCCGTATCTCGTCTGTGGTCAGTTTCCGGGTGACGATTCGCCCGGCCTTGCGAAAAGCACGGCGCGCCCGAATGCGGTATTTTGAACTGAGGGCTGACAAATAGTCTTCCAACCCCCGCCATGACGGATCGACATCCACCACCATAGCCGGCTGAAACTGAAAGCTATGAAAACCGTATTTTTCCCATTGACGGGCGGTTTGCGGCGCCAGTTGCGGAAGATCTTTGATGCCGGTCACGCTAGCGCGGAAAGGCTCCCGCCGGCTAAGCATCTTCAATGCGCCGCTAATGAGGCTGGGCGCGGAGTCAGAAGCCGGCAAAGGAGCCCGAAAATGATAGCCGTGGCAGCCGGTAGCCAGAAGGTTGCCCACCATTAGCAGACGAAAACCGAATAGCGCCTTTAGCCGGTTCATCCAGGATACTGGAATTCCAAAAAAACCTTTCCAACGCAGGTGATCAGCCGCCCGGAAATGTGCCCACTGCAGGTAAGCGATGCCCGCCGGTTCTCCCCGGTGATAAAATACCAGGTAGAGCGGGCGAATTGTTTGGGATAAGCTTTGTTCCAGGGCTTCCAGAAACGCCGCAGACAGAAAAATATTTTCGGGAGCTAAAGCCCGCCAAACGCCGGCAATGGGAGCGAGGCGAGTGGCCACCCGAACCTTCCAGCCTTTCACACCCGGTACGGCATAATACTGCGCCCCTGCCTCTCCCTCGCAGATGGCGGGAGGAAGACCGGGAGTCGATCCGGAAATATCTTTATTGATTCTGTTCAGAAGACAAATGGTGTTAGCGTTCGTAGAATGATACGGTTTCGAAGCCCCCCGGGTTCAGAAATTAGGGGAATAGGCGTGGTTAAACGGAATTCATTTGACCGAAATATTGCCGGGCGGGCAAAGTATAGTAAACGCATTGACAACCGTAAAAGCGATCGAAGCGTTCGAAACGGAATCCCAGCTTTTCCATCACCCGGGTCGAGGCGATATTTGGTTCCAGGGCAACCGCCACAATTTTGGGTAGTTGTAATTGTTCGAAGCCGTAGCGGAGCACCTCCCGGGAGGCCTCGGTAGCGTACCCCCGCCCCCAGTATTCTTCCAGCAACCGGTATCCGAGCTCCACTTCGGAGGAGCCGGGCAGTTCCTTTAAAGCCACCCAGCCCAGAAAGGCGCGGTTTGGCCTTAGTTCCACCACCCAGTAGCCCATGGGATGCCGGTTGTAGTGGATGCGGCGATCCAGATCGGCGCGGGCTTCCGTCATCGTTTGCGGCTGCCCGCCGTTGATGTAGCGCATGACCCGCGGATTGCGGCCGAGGCGGTAGATGTCGGGCAAGTCATCGTAGCGGGGCATTCGCAGGTTTAGCCTTTGGGTTTGCAAGCTCGGCGGCATCGTGCTAATTTTTTGGCGCGCGCAATTCGGCGCTCTGCTTACCCGGATGATGCATGCATTCATCTACTGCGAAGCCAAACTGCCCGCCCGGTGAA
>CAYWHT010000762.1:0-2041 GCA_964458135.1 uncultured Saprospiraceae bacterium
CGAAATCTCCCGGCGCAAGCTCAACGATCATCTCTATCGCAAATATCGCTTTTCACTCTTGATTATAGGGTCTTTCTCCCGCACGACCTTGCTCTAAGAGTTTAGACATTTAAACGTTTAAACTTTTACAGCAATGTTTTAAATCCTAGAAAGCTCCATCAGTAAACAATTACACGGCTTAAGAGTTGAGACAGTTAAACGTTTAGACTCTTAAACTCTTACAATTCTGCTATGCTGGGGCGGTAACAATTCCGTAAGCCTATGATTTTGACTGTGGCTTCATTTAAAGGGGGGGTCGGGAAAACTACCACGGCGCTGCATCTGGCGGCATTTCTCCAGGGTCATGCTTCTACTCTGCTGGTGGACGGTGACCTGAACCGCTCGGCGTTGCAGTGGGCGGAGGCCGGTAAACTTCCCTTTCGAGTTTGTGATGACCGGCAAGGTGTTCGCTATGCCCGTCAACACGACCATATCGTCATTGATACTGCGGCCCGTCCTGAGCCAGAGGATTTGAAGGCGATCACCAAAGGCTGCGACCTCCTGATTTTGCCCTGTTCCCCAGATGCTCTCGCGCTTAGCGCCCTGTCTCAGATGGTCGATGTTTTGCAATCCCTTCGGACGGATTATCGAGTTCTGCTGACCCTGACCCCTCCCCGGCCCAGCACCGCTGCTCAAGATGCTCGGCTCAGTCTCGAAAATGCAGGGCTGCCTCTGTTTTCTGGATATATCCGTCGCCTGGCCGCATTTCAGAAGGCGGCCCTTGAGGGAGTCCTGGTTTCTGATGTTCGCGGCGATCGCATGGCCGGCATCGCCTGGAATTGCTATGTCGAAGTTGGCAATGAATTGTTGGAGGTTGTCTCGTGAGTAAATCGAAATTTGACGGTATTCTTGGTTCTCGAAACGCCAGGTCGAAGTCTCTGCCCAAGAGCAAGGATGACCACTATATAAAATCAACCTTTTATTTGCCGAAGGAGTTGCACAAGAAACTCAAGGCTCTTGCGGTGCAAGAAGAACAGGACATGAGCGATATCCTCGCCAGCGTCCTGGAAGATTTCTTTGCGGGGTTGGACTCTTAAAAGTGTAAATGTCTAAATGTCTAAGAGTTTGGTATGGACTCTTAAATCCTCAAAATGCAATTCTGGTAAGGGTTTGATTGCTGTAAGAGTTTAAACATTTAAGAGTTTAAGAGGCTAAACTGTTAGGATTTCTTCGCTTCCTGAGCAGATTGCGCTGGCGACCAGTTTTGGCGATGGATACCTGGCTTTTTCGGTTCTCGATGCCAAGGTCATCGCCGATTGCCAGCAGGATTTGCTTGGCCGTGTTCGGGTGGATATCCACAGCCTCGGCCAGTTCCTGATATGTCATACCATTCGGGGCATTCTCCAATTCCTCTATTAGTGCGATTGCCGTCAGTATGGAGCGGCCATGTTCCAGCAGTTCTGTGACAAACTCCCGGTCATCAACCCTAAGTTCACGGAATTGTTGAAGCAGTCGTCCACTGGCTCGTAGCCGGTCAATAGTGTCTTGGTTCATAGAGTCGAAAGGCGTGTTCCCTTTCAGGGTACGATACTCTCAGTATTTTCAAAACTATGTAAAGTTTTGTACAAAGAGTCGCGTTCGTCCGAGAAAGTGAGGAATTGGCAGGAAATGAGGACTTTAGGTTTTCTCAAGGCAAGGGATAGTTGACAGTTCGTGAGAAAACCTGTACCTTTAAGTAGTGCGCTAAAGCTAATGTTTTCAGTTGCTCTTCTGAACCTCATAGAGAGAATGTAACGGAATGTTAAGCTGGTTCGCGCAAACGCACCTTGAAAACTCGACACAGTAAGCGTTTCAAACCCATAGGGTCTTTCCCTATCCTTTCCCCGCAAGGGGACGGAAACTCATTATGAAAGACCTTAAATTTCTTGCCAGCTACGTCTTTCCCTATCCTTTCCCCGCAAGGGGACGGAAACTCCCGCCATCTACGCCGACATCTCATTAATCAAGAGGTCTTTCCCTATCCTTTCCCCGCAAGGGGACGGAAACTTGGCAATTACAACGT
>CAYWHT010000763.1:0-2035 GCA_964458135.1 uncultured Saprospiraceae bacterium
TTACACAGTGTACTAGCCTACTGCCAATAACCAACCGGAGGTCGAGCCGGCAGAGCATCTTTAACTTCGAGCCGGATCTCTGGTCTTATTAGATAAAAACCTTACTTTTGCGCGGATCTGGGCAACCACTGTCCCCGCAAAAGTATAAGTATGGACATCCTGTTGTACTCCGGGCTACTGGTGTTGAGCCTGGCGGTATTGTTAAAAGCTTCCGACTGGTTCATCGACGCTTCCGAGCAGATTGGGCTATCGCTGGGTATTCCCCGCTTCCTGATCGGGGTGACCATCGTCGCCTTCGGTACTTCTTTACCCGAGCTGGCAACTTCCATTGCGGCGGTACTGGAAGAAGAGTCGGAATTGGTGGTCAGCACCGTGGTGGGCTCCAATATCACGAATATCGCCCTGGTGTTGGGGCTGGTGGCCTTCCTCAACCGGCAAATCGTCCTGGAGTATAACATTTGGCATATCGATATGCCCTACCTGTGGGGATCGGCTTTCATGTTGTGGTTTGTGCTGCGCGACCTCAACCTGGTCCTTTTTGAAAGTTTGCTGCTTTTGGTGGGCATCGGGGTCTTTCTGTCCTATTCGATGAAGGTGGGAGATAAAGAGTTGTTGCAGGAAGAAAGAGCGAATTGGCGGCACTACGTCATGCTGGTGGTCGGTGGCGCGTTGGTTTGGCTGGGGTCGGATTATACGATCTTCGCTATCCGGAATTTGTCATTGCTGGCGGGCATTGAGCCGGAAATCATTGCCCTTTCGGCCGTGGCGCTTGGCACCTCTCTGCCGGAGGTTATCGTCAGCTTGAACGCCGCGCGCAAGGGTAAATCCTCCATTGCGGTGGGCAACGTGCTGGGCTCCAATATTTTCAATACCTACGTTGTTGTGGGGGTCAGTTCCCTCTTCGGATCGTTGACGGTTCCGGGGCGGGTGCTGGACTTTTTTATCCCTCTTATGCTCATTATGACCATTCTATTCGGAATTATGTCCAACAATAAAAAAATTACCCGTTGGGAAGGAGCCCTGCTGTTGATGTTCTATTGCCTTTTCGCCGCCGAGATCTTTCGCGCGGCAGTCTAAATTTCACCGGTTGGTTAGGACTCCACTTTGCTTTTCTGCGCAATTATTTTAACTTTTACCAATCCAATTCGAGAAACCCTTTACCAATTCACTATGTTCCCGATGTACAATTGGATGACGGTCAGCTGGCTATTGTCCCTACTCTCATTTACCCCGGCCGGAAACCATACGCTGGAAAAAGGTCTGGTGGCCCACTACACTTTCAACGCTTGCAACGCCCGCGACGATACCGGCAACGGCTCCGACGGCGTACTCTTCGGCAGCGTAGAATGCTGGTGCGGCGTGGAAGGCGACGGTTTGTTGCTCGATGGCGTAAACGACTACGTGGAATTTCACGGAAAAGTCAACCGCTATTTCACCAACACCAATTTTACCGTTAGCTTTTATTTCAAGCCCGAAAGCTATCAAATCTTTCCCCAGAGTATGTTGTCGAAACGGTCGGATTGCAGCGACCAAAACCTGCTGGACCTGGCGTTGAACCTCAACCAACGCCTGCTGGACGTCAGCGTGCAGGAGTCGACCTACAAATATTATCCGGGCATTTCCCCGGCGATCAGCCCCCAGGGGTGGCAACATTTTGCGCTGGTGCGCGATGGGGTGCGCGCCTACACCTACATCAACGGCCAGCTGCGGCGCGAAAGCTACCGCTGCAGCGGCGTCGACCTCACCAACGAAGCCCCCCTCAATTTCGGCAACAGCCCCTGCATCCAAGGGGGCCCGTGGCGGCGCTTCAAAGGCGTCATCGACGAGCTCCGGGTTTACGACCGGGCCCTCGATCACGAAGAAATCGAGGAATTGTATAACTTGCATCCGATTGAGAAAGCGGATATGGATTGTTATTCGTAGTTGTTATAGTCCAACAACCCAAGATTTCGCTTCGCGTCTACTGCGTGGTGTGAAATGATGGCGCAGCTATTTTTTTAGCTCGCAAGTCCGGGATCCCAACCGCAGGGTCAGG
>CAYWHT010000764.1:0-2028 GCA_964458135.1 uncultured Saprospiraceae bacterium
TCGACCAGCCTCCTTTACTTTCTGGGGGCCGACTTTTGGCGGACGATCTTTCCGCCGCTCTACGGCGTCACCGGCCGGCGCGACCGGGCCTATTGGCTGGAAGAAGAATGGACGGAAGGGGTGCGGCAAACTGTGCAGCGGGTGCATCCCGGAGCGGCGGGGCTGCCGTATTTGCGGCGCCCCTACACCCGCTATTGGTACGATGCTTCCGGAAATGTCCGCACCGATTTACCGCTCTACCTGCCCAACTCCACCCACGTCGCCAGTGGGAATCGCGTGGTGATCAGCCCGGTGACCTTTCTGCAGCCTGGGCAGGATCAACCAAAGGACTTCTTTGGGTTGATGGGAAACAATTCGCGGGACATTTCCCTGGTCACGGCGGCGCTTTTAAGCGCCCGCTTTCCCTACATCAATCCGGCGGGTAAATTGCCCAACCAACACCAGCTGGTCGACGGGGGGTATTACGACAACATTGGCGGCACCACGGCCGCCGAGCTGTTGGGGAAGATCAATCAATTTCTGGTGGATCGCGATCTTTCCGACCGGGTGGAAGTCCATCTGATGTTCATTTTCAACGGCGATGATTCGCCCTCTTCTTTCTCCCCGGTGTCCCAGCTGATGGCGCCCATCTCCGCCATTGGCGGAGCGCCCTTCGGCGGGCATACCGAATACTGGAATAAAGAACTGGTCGAAGAATGGGACACCACCGCTCCCTTCGTCTTTCGGCTCGACCACAATATTCGCCTGAAAAAGGACGGGCGTCGGGTTATTATGCCGCTGGCGCGCTACCTCAGTGAAAGTGCGGCATTGGGAATTCGGCAAAACCTCCTCAACAACGCAGGCCTCTTCCAGCGGGTTATCGATTTGCTGCCTCCCGATCAAATTAGCCAGGAAAAATAATGCTGCAAGCCTCTGAAGTCGACACTTTATTCCTGGATCGCGACGGCGTAATCAACCGTCGTCTGCCGGGAGCGTACGTCAGCAGCTGGAAAGATTTCGAGTTCTTGCCGGGGGTTGTCGACACCCTTCGGGAGCTCAGCAATTATTTTAAGTATTTCATCCTGGTCACCAATCAGCAAGGTATCGGCCAGGGGATCATGGAGGTGGGGGAGTTGGAGGCTTTGCACCGAAGCATGCTGAGGGCTATTGGAGAGGGCGGGGGCCGGTTGGACGCCATTTACTATTGTCCGCACCTCAAAACGGCCGGCTGCGACTGCCGCAAGCCGCGGCCCGGTATGGGCTGGCGGGCCCTGCGCGACTTTCCGGATATCGATTTTCAACGCTCCATCATGGTGGGGGATTCGGTTTCCGACATGGAATTCGGGAGCAGGCTGGGAATGACCAATGTGCTTATCGAGACCAAGCTGGAAGAGATGGAGCTATGGCCAAGGGTGCAGGCTGCTTGCCGCTGCGGTAGCCTGGCGGCCTTCGCCGAAAAAATCTTGCCGTAGGGCTCAATACTCGAAAGGGAAATATGGCAAAGTAAGACACGCACCTGGCCGTTTTTTCCATAAATACCCGGGGCACGTCCCGGATGGTGCAGTAGGACGGGCGCTATTGACCAATAACCACCTCCGTCGCTCCATAACCGTACTTCGGATGGTATTCATTCTTGTATTTTGCTACCTGAGCATTGGTTTTCAGCCGCTGGTGAATGGCTTTTCGCAGTTTCCCCTTGCCCAGGCCGTGAATGATAAAGACGCGTTCCACGCCCAGGCGGATGGCCTTGTCGAGATACCGTTCGAAATGCTGCAGTTGCAGTTGGAGGATTTCGGCATTGGAGAATTTCTTGTAATTGGATTCCAGGGCTTCGATGTGGAGGTCCAGTTCCGGAATGAATTCGGCGAATTCCAGGACCTCGTTAGACAGGCGCCGGCCCAGGTGGTTTGGGGTGGGGCGGGAGCGGGTGTAGCGTTGGGTGTAGGTTTTGAGGTCTTCGCTCTTTTTTGGGCGCTGAGGTTTGGGGTTTTCCAATTTTTCGAATACGCGAAACAGGTGTACTGATTGGTTGAGTAAGGGAGCGGTAAC
>CAYWHT010000765.1:0-2026 GCA_964458135.1 uncultured Saprospiraceae bacterium
GCGGAAAAAGAGCAAGTCAGAATTCACAAATTTTGGGTTGTCAGACTATAAGTAAATTACATGAGTTTCACGCAATAGTTTAAAGGAATCAAGCGTCTGAACAACAATTCCGTTGCCCGGCATGGTTCCCGAGTGTTTCGGGCGCCAATGCCTCCGCTACTGAGAAAACTAACCCGGATTATGCATGAATTGATCTATTACGCAGCGCCATTCCTGGCCGCCCTCGTCTTTCGCTGCTCAACGCGGCTCATTCCTGCGAGCGACCAGGCCTGGCAACCATTTGCGCCGCTCCCTACGAAAAACTCATGCATCATCCGGGCTAAAAGCCAGACCGTGACCACCAACATCACTTCCCGCATCTCCGTCCTTTTGATCATAAGCTTATGCACCCTGGCCTGCAGCCGGAAGATATATCCGGATCGCTCGCAGTTTCTCCAGGACGGGGAGACGGCGCCTGCGGTTGACTTAGAAGCCTACCGCTCCGTACAACTGCGTCCCGGGCAGGATTCCAATCTGGCCTTGGCGGTATCCATTTCCGGTGGCGGCTCGCGGGCGGCCAATTTTGGGGTGGGCATTATGCTGGGTTTGGAAGAACTCTCGTACGGGAACGGTCGGAATGTTTTGGTCGAAGCCGATTACTTTTCCACCGTTTCCGGCGGCGGTTTTGCGGCTGGGGTTTATATCAACGCCCTCTTCGAGCACCACCGGCAAAATGCCAACCGCCCCTTCCGCTTTGAACGGTATCTGGAAGGCCACGCCCGCCGGGCGCTCAATCGCAACTACGTCAACCCCTTGGTTGCCGGCATGTTCAATCCCCGGGTTTGGTTTTCTCCCCTGGATGACGGCGATGCGCTGGAAAAAAAGATCGACGACCACGTCTTGGGCTACCAGATGCGCAAGGACCGGCGCAATGTGCAACGCAGCATCCTGCTGGGAGATATTTTTGTGCCGCGTGACAGCCTCGAACGCCCGGTTCGCTACCCCATGCACTTCAGCAACAGCACCACCGTCAAAACGATCAACATCTTCCCCTTCACGCCCGACATTCTTTCGCGCTATTGCGTTGACGGATATACCCACCGCATGAAGATCCGGGAGTACGACGAGCTCGATCCCTACCAGATACCTCTGGCCGTAGGCATCAAGGCCAGCGGCAGCTTTCCGGTGCTCATCTCCAACTCCACCCTGAGGAGCCATTACCACGAGGAGCGGCAATTTCTACACCTCATGGATGGCGCCATCAACGACAACTTCGGCATATACACGGCCGCCAGTGTCCTGGAGCAAGATGACGCCCCGCGGCGCGCCCTCATCGTCATCGACGCCGAGGCGACCGGCAATATGTACACCTTTTCCGAACGGGAAGGCTCGGTCTTTTCTCTCAAGGTACTCGCCGGTCTGACCACCAGCGGCCTCTACGCCCGCCGGGCCGTCTTGCAGGAAGAACTGGAAGCCTACCGGCAAGCCGTCGGCATTCAACCGGTCATCTGCGGCTTCAGCGCCCTGATCGAAGACAATACCGCCCTGCCTCCTTCCACCATTGATCCCGAAATCGAAATGCCGCGCCTCATCCGCCTGCTTTCGGTAAAAGCTCCCGAACTCACCGAACGGGACCGCCAAACCCTCTACGAACTCCTCATCAACATCGACACCAAATACACCATCAAGAAGGAAGAACAGGATCTATTGTTGCTGGCCGGACGGTATATCGTGCAGTTGCGGGAAGAAGAGATTGTGGCCGCCTTGGGCGTCAATAGAAGATAATACCCCCTCGTAACGCCCTGTGCCGTGAAAGATGCGCCGATAATGCGAAGCATCGCGCAGTTCTCTGGAAAGATCGAGCCCAGTGGAACCAATATATTCTAGCGAAGCGACGATCAGCGAAGCTAAAAAGAGCCAGTCAGCATTCATAAATCTTGCGTTGTCAGACTATAAGACCACTTTGGAAAACCTGAAAAAGCTTGCCAAGCATTGAACCCATTGCGGGTTTGGTCTTTGAGTCGAAAATTAGCCATTTTTTGATTAG
>CAYWHT010000766.1:0-982 GCA_964458135.1 uncultured Saprospiraceae bacterium
CCGAAGCCCCTGTTCTTCTAAATCGGCTCCAAACCGCTTGATTGGTATTGGCATTTGGCGTTCATTGACGGCGCGCTGGTGCTGGGGTTGGGCACGGAATTTTGGCGCCAACGAAGTATTCGAAGAACAGCAGGTTTAAGAGATTAGAAATATCCAATATACGATTAGAGATGACAAAAGAATCCATATCCTGGACCCTCGAGCAAATTTTGGAGTTGCACCGCAAGCCGCTACTCGACCTGGTTTACGAAGCGGCCCGGGTGCACCGCCAACACCACGACCCGCAAAAAGTACAAATCAGCACCCTCTTGTCGATCAAGACGGGCGGATGCCCGGAAGACTGCGCTTACTGCCCGCAGGCGGCCCGCTATTTCACTGATATTGAAAAGAACGACCTGATGTCGGTGGAAGCCGTAAGGCAGGCGGCCGAGCAGGCCAAGGCCGGTGGTTCTTCGCGCCTGTGCATGGGGGCGGCCTGGCGAAATGTCAAAGACGATGCGGATTTCGATCACGTGCTGGAACTGGTCAAAACCGTCAACAGCCTCGACATGGAGGTCTGCTGCACTCTGGGCATGCTATCTTCCTCTCAGGCGCGCAAACTGGCGGAAGCCGGATTATACGCCTACAATCATAACCTGGACACTTCCGAGGAATACTACCGGGAAATCATTTCTACCCGGGGTTACGAAGACCGCCTGAAGACCTTAGATAATGTGCGCAAAGCCAAACTGACCGTCTGCTCGGGCGGCATCATCGGCATGGGAGAAAAGGTGGAGGACCGCTGCAAGATGCTCCTGACCCTTTCCGAGCTCGATCCGCAACCCGAGTCGGTGCCCATTAACGCCCTGGTGCCCGTAGAAGGCACCCCCATGGAAGAGCAGCAACCCGTACCGATATGGGATATGGTGCGTATGGTGGCCGTGGCGCGCATCGTCATGCCGCAGTCCGTCGTTCGCCACTCGGCCGGCCGCACCGATAGGAG
>CAYWHT010000766.1:992-2011 GCA_964458135.1 uncultured Saprospiraceae bacterium
CCCGGAAGGGCAAGCCCTTTGTTTTATGGCGGGCGCCGGTTCCATCTTTGCCGGCGATAAGCTGCTGACCACCCCCAATCCCGACCTCAACGAAGACCTATCGCTCTTGCGGGAATTGGGGCTTTCCCCGCAAGCGGCCTTCGCTAAAGGTTCCACCCCGGAAATACCCCCCGAAGAAGTCTCCGCAACCGATGAAGAGAACCGTTGGAGCCGCCCCGGTCACCGGATTGAGGCTAATGAGCAGTATGCGGCCCGGGCGAAGGAGCAGCGCCGGTCTGGGAAGGATAAGGGGTAGTGGATAGTTGGACGCGGCCGGGCCTTGAATTCACGATCCCACTTCAGCGGCAGGCGATGCAACCAATGACCTCTTGACCAACTATAGTCCGCCAAGTCAGCATTCACAAATTTTGGATTGGCGGGCTATAACCCGGATGATGGAGCACCAATAATTAACAACTATTCACTATAAACAATGGAAAGACAAAAAATCGTTGCCGGCAACTGGAAAATGAATCTCAATTACACGGAAGGGCGCGAGCTTTCCCGGGGTATTGTGGAAAGTTTGCAACCCAGTGATGTGCTGGTTATTCTATGCCCTCCCTTCATTCATCTGCAGAATGTCTGTAACATCATCAAGGACATTTCCAACGTTCGGCTGGGGGCGCAAAACTGCCATCAGGAAACTTCCGGAGCATATACCGGGGAAGTGTCGGCGCCCATGCTCCGGTCGGTAGGGGTTTCCTACGTGATTTTGGGGCATTCGGAGCGGCGGGAGTACTTCGGAGAATCCGATGCTTTACTGGCCCAAAAGATCGACACCGTGCTGGCTCAGGGCATGCGCCCCATCTTTTGCTGTGGCGAACCACTCGCCATCCGGGAAAAGGAGGAGCAGCAGTCGTACGTCGAAAAGCAAATCGAGGCGGCCCTCTTTCACCTGACCGAGGATCAAATCCAGGAGGTGACGATCGCCTACGAGCCCATTTGGGCCATCGGCACCGGTAAGACGGCCAGCCCCGAGC
>CAYWHT010000767.1:0-2005 GCA_964458135.1 uncultured Saprospiraceae bacterium
TGGGGAGTAAGCCCCAATTCGGCAGCCATGATGGCGCAGAGGTTAGCCGTTTCGATGGAGTGTTTGAGCAGGTTCTGCCCGTAGGAGGAGCGGAAGCGCATCCGGCCGACCATGCGCACCAGGTAGGGATCCAGCCCGTGCAGGTCGAGCTCGATGACCGTTCGCTCACCGATTTCCACGATTTGCTCGTCGAGTTGCTTGCGGGTTTTGGTGACGACTTCTTCGATGCGGGCGGGGTGGATCCGGCCGTCGGCCACGAGGCGCTTCAAGGCCAGGCGGCAAACTTCGCGGCGAATGGGGTCAAAGCTGGAAATGACGATGGCCTCCGGAGTATCGTCGACGACGATTTCGGCGCCGGTAGCCGCTTCCAGGGCGCGAATGTTGCGACCCTCCCGGCCGATGATTTGCCCTTTGAGATCGTCGGAATCCAGGTTAAAGACGGAAACGGTGTTTTCGATGGTGTACTCGGCGCACATGCGTTGAATAGACTGGATGACGATCTTTTTGGCTTCCTTGTTGGCCGTCACCTTAGCCTGTTCGATGGTGTCTTTGATCAAGGCCATCGAATCGGTTTCCGCCTTGGCCTTGACGGCTTCGAGCAGTTGGTCTTTGGCCTCTTGCTCGCTGAGCTTGGCGATGTTTTCCAGTTCTTTAATGCGCTTTTCGTTGGCGGCGTCAATTTCTTCCTTCTTTTTGGCGAGGATCTTGAGCTGTTTGTCGAGGTTTTCGCGTACGGCGGCGACTTCTGCTTCTTTGGCTTCCACATCCGCGCGTTGTTGCTCCAGTTCATCCACCTTTTCCTGAAACTTGTCCATCTTTTGCTGGAGCTCGCCTTCTTGGTTTTTGACTTCGATTTCGCGCTCCTTCATTTCCACGCGATGCTTGGACTTTTCGCTTTCGAATTCCGATTTCAAGCGGTTGAAGCGGTCTTTGGCCTCCTGAATTTTTTTCTGCTTGATTCTTTCGTGCTTACTTTCGGCCTGATCCACCAGTTTGGCGGCTTTGTTTTGGGCTTCGTCGATGATGCGTTGCGCGGTTAGCCGGGCTTCTTTTATTTCGTAGTCTGCCTGGGAGTTGATTTTTTCAATTTTCTTTTTGTTCTGTTTATTGAGTGCGGTTCGGATGAGGAAGTATCCCACCGCGCCGCCGACCACCAGGCCTATGGCAATTCCAATTACAATCTCCATTGCTGTGCTTTTTTAAATGCGGTAATTATCGTTTGCTCTTCGTTTTATGGTCATTCCGTAAAGGGGAGATCGATCCGGAGAGCACGGAAAGAATCGGTCAGGCTACCAATTGATCAAGGAGTTCGTCCAGTTGGGAGAGTTTATTGGCAAGGGTGGTGTCCTGGGCGGCGCTTTGCCGGGATTTGTGTAAATCCACGGCGTAGGTCAGTATCGCCATCGCCAAGCAGTCCTGCTTGTCTTTATTGGTGTAGGTCAATTGGAAACGGTTAATTTTTTCGTTGACCTCTTTTACAATACGACGAATTGAAGGCTCGTCCTCCACCTTTATTTTTAGCGGATAAGGCCGGCCTGCGATGATCACGGTTATATTTTTTGAGGACTGCCCTTCCATTTTAATTATTACTCAACCACTCGATACACTCGTCGATCTCCTTGATGTACTGATCGATTTGCTTCCGCAGCGTTTCGGACTTGGCCGAATGAGACGCTTCTCCGTTGGATGAATCTCGCTGCGTATTTTCTTTTTTTAAATGGTGCTCCGGGGCGCCCGGGTGTTGTTGCATCTTTTCCAGTGCGGCCCGGAGTTCTTTATTTTCCTGGCGCAGGGCGGCATTTTCTTTTCGCATGCGCTTCAATTTGAATGCCAGCTCCCGAACTTTAAGCGTAATATTATCAACCTTTTCGGATAAGTTCATGCTTTTAGCCTAGGTTAAGTCACCACTGCGCCCTCCAGCGGGGGATTATCCGCCTTGCGAAATGCCGTAGTGGTCAGCTGCGGATCCTGGCGCTCAGTTCCCGTTCGCACTGGTGAATAATCT
>CAYWHT010000768.1:0-2004 GCA_964458135.1 uncultured Saprospiraceae bacterium
AGTTTAAGCGGGAGATGCTTTCCGAGCAGGAAGTCGATCGCATCACGGTCGTCAACAAAGAGAGAGCGGAAGTGTACATCAAAGAAGACTTGCTCGGCAAAAACGAGCATTCGGATATTAAAGCTTCCCAACCTGGCCCGCACTATGTGTTCAACATCGGTTCGATCGAAAATTTCGCCCAGACTGTTGAAAACGCCCAGAAAGATCTGGCGAGTTCCGAAAAAATTGACGTCAGTTATACCCAGCGGCGCGACTGGACGGGCACCATCCTTTCCTGGGTGCTGCCCCTGCTCATCATTATTGGTATTTGGATGTTAATTCTTCGGGGTATTCGCCGGGGCGCCGGTGGCGGCTTCGGCGGCAAGAGCTTGTTTGACTTCGGCAAATCCAACGCCAAGCAATTCGAAAAAGGCCAGAGCGACGTCAAATTCGATGATATCGCCGGATTGGAAGAAGTCAAAACCGAGGTGCACGAAGTTGTGGACTTTCTTAAGAACTCCGAGCGCTACACCAAGCTGGGCGCTAAAATTCCCAAGGGCGTATTGCTTATCGGCCCTCCGGGCACCGGTAAGACGCTATTGGCCAAAGCCGTTGCGGGCGAAGCCGAAGTACCATTCTTTTCCATCTCGGGTTCCGAATTTGTAGAAATGTTTGTCGGAGTAGGGGCCTCGCGGGTCCGTGACCTCTTCAAAAAGGCCAAGCAAAATGCACCCAGTATTGTCTTCATTGACGAAGTCGATGCGATTGGCCAATCCCGCGGCAAAGCGGCCTCCATACAGTCGAACGACGAGAAAGAGAATACCCTTAACCAGATGCTCTCCGAAATGGACGGCTTTGGCCCCAACACGGGCGTCATCGTACTCGCCGCCACCAACCGCGGAGAGGTGTTGGACCGCGCCCTGTTGCGCCCCGGCCGTTTCGACCGCCAAATTTACCTGCAGCTCCCCACCAGGTCGGAACGCCTCGAGATTTTTAAGGTGCACACCAAGCCCCTCAAGCTGGCCGACGACGTGGATATCGAAGTGCTTTCCGGACAAACGCCAGGCTTCTCGGGCGCCGATATCGCCAACATCTGTAACGAAGCAGCCCTGGTAGCCGCCCGCCACAAAAAAGAGGCCGTGGAGATGAAGGACTTTATGGAAGCGGCCGACCGGATCATTGCGGGCCTGCAGAAAAAAGGCAAAATCATTTCCGACGAAGAGAAAGAAGTCGTCGCCCACCACGAAGCCGGCCACGCTACCGCCAGCTGGTACCTCAAGCATGCCGATAACTTACTTAAAGTATCAATCGTGCCGCGCGGACGCTCCCTGGGAGCGGCATGGTACCTGCCCGAAGAGAATGTCATCTACACCAAAGAACAGTTGCTCGACCGACTCTGCGCCTCCCTGGCCGGCCGGGCCGCCGAGGATATCATCTTCGGAAGAGTCTCCAGCGGCGCCCTCGACGATCTCGAAAAAGTCACCAAACAAGCCTATACCATGGTGGCCTACTACGGGCTAAACGAATCCCTGGGCAACATCAGCTATTACGATAGCACCGGTCAACAGGGTATGTTTCAAAAGCCCTACAGCGAAGCCACCGCCCAAAAAATCGACGAGGATGTGCAAAATATGGTTAGCGACGCCTACGAGCGCACCAAAAAGATACTGAGCGAACACGAAGAAGAACTGCGCAAATTGGCCAAAACCTTGCTGGAAAAAGAAGTCGTGCTGAAAAAAGACCTGGACGGCATCTTCAAAGAACCGCCGGCAAGGGAAGAAGATGAAAACGTTACCTCCGCCTTTAATGAAAATGGGCAGGGGAATAGTTAACCCGGATTAGCGGTACTATTAACAAACTCATTGCGGGTTTAGTAGTTGACCTCCAAATTGCACTTTTTTGATGATGCTGCGTTGCGAATATCCTCATTTAGCTTACTCCGGTCTTCGCGCCCGCCCGTTCGGTCGGGGAAATCTTGTCTAATCAAAAAATTGCTAATTTTCGGCTCAAAGACCAAACCCGCAA
>CAYWHT010000769.1:0-1986 GCA_964458135.1 uncultured Saprospiraceae bacterium
GCCCAGCGTATTGTCGTAACCCACGCGGGCCAGACGGGTAACCACTTCCTCTTCACGACCTTCCTCCGTCAGAAAGACAATCGGCTGTTGGAGATCGATGATCAGGGCGCCGACCCAGGGGGCAAAGCTGCCGTCCAGCCCGATGAAGATGGAGTTGGGGATGAAGCCGTCCTTGAAAACTTGCTCATGGCGGGTATCCAGCACCAGGGCGCCTTCGTTTTCGACCATGGCTTCGAAAGCCTCGGGATCGAGGGGTACGGCGCCTTTTTCCAGCACCTGGGTGAAGCTGCCGTAGCCCGATTTGTTGAGCTTGGCGTTTTTGGCGAAGTACTGGGGCGGCGGCATCAGGCCGGCCGTCAGCTCCCGGATGAACGCCTCGCGCGTCATGTCTTCGCGTAGGGCGTAGTTGAATTGCTTCTGGTTGCCGAGGGTCGACCAGGTCTCGCTGCTGAGGTTTTTACCACAGGCCGAGCCCGCGCCGTGACCGGGATAGACGATAACGTCGTCGGCCAGGGGCATGATCTTCTCGCGCAAGCTGTCGTAAAGCCAGCCCGCCAGGTCTTCGGTCGTGACGCTGCCCGCTTTCTGGGCCAGGTCGGGGCGACCCACGTCGCCGATGAAAAGCGTGTCCCCGGTGAAGATGGCGTAGTCTTTGCCCGCCTCGTCCCGCAGCAGATAGGTCGTGCTCTCGGGCGTGTGGCCGGGGGTATGGAGCACCTTGAAGGTCACTTTTCCTACCTGGATCTCTTCCCCGTCGGCGGCCATATGCTTATCAAATTCGGTCTCCGCCTGGGGGCCGTATACGATGGTGGCGCCGGTGGCCTTGGCCAGGTCGAGGTGGCCGGAGACAAAGTCGGCGTGGAAGTGCGTCTCAAAGATGTACTTCAGCTTGGCGCCTTCCTTTTCCAGCTTGTCGAGGTACGGCTGAGTTTCGCGTAGGGGGTCGATGATGACCGCCTCCCCTTCGCTCTCGATATAGTAGGCCGCTTCGGCCAGGCATCCGGTATAGATCTGTTCTACTTTCATGCTATTGCGACTTTTTGTTGTTAAAATCTAAAATAGTGAAGTATGATAATTTATTCATATTTTTTGGAAGAAAAAGTTATGCATGCTCGCTTACGCGACAACTTCCTTTTGTGCGATAAGCCGATTCACTAATAATGCACGGCGGGGGAGCGTACAGTGATGGGGGTCACATTTGGGGGGATGGCGTCCGTTCTCGCTCCTCGGCCGGGTGAAAGCGGTGAAATATAGTCTGCCAGGTTAGCATTCACCAATTTTGGGTTGTCGGACTATAAAGGCGCACATGGGTGAAAAGCAACATGACGTTGTTAAAGGGGATGTTAGTCATAATGGGCCAGCGCGCAGCAAGGGAGGAAAAACAAACCACCCACCGGTAGTTATCCGGTGGGTGGCTCTGGTTGTCCTTTTTCGTTGTCCTTTTCTCGGACCTATTAAGGACAACCTTTCTAATGGTATAGTAGAGTTGGAAGGTAAAGGTCTTTGGGTAGTAATGTCCTACATCCAGCGCAGGACAAACTGGTTGAAATTCGCTTTCAGGTCCGCGTAGAGTTTGCGGAAGGTGGTCATTTGCTCCCGCACCGTTTGGTGATGGGTAATGTCCTTGTCTTGTATTTCTTTTTCCTGCCGCAATAGTTTTCCGAGTTCTTGTTCGTGGACTTTAATGTCGTGCTTGAGCTCATCGACAACTTCTTTTTGCCGGATGAATTGGTTCTGGTATTGTTCGAGTTGGGCCCGGAACTGGGCATCTTCCACTTTACTGGCGAGGGCTTCCAGTCGGTGTTCAAAGATCTTAATTTCGTCGGTAAAGAAGCTGAGTTCGTTATCCCAGATCCGGTGCTCGAAGTGCAGATCCTGTACATCAGTTTTTACAGCTGCCATAGATGGTTAGCTTTTAGTCGTGTTATAAAAAGTGGTATTACAAGTATTGCTGCTCGTTGCAGCAGTAGTTAATCAAGTCATGGG
>CAYWHT010000770.1:0-1983 GCA_964458135.1 uncultured Saprospiraceae bacterium
AGGCTACCTCGAGGCGATGGGGGAGATCCGGAAAATAGAATGGTGGAGAACGGGATGCCGATCCGGGCTGGCTTCACGCTCTTTTTACAGAAGGTGAAATCAAACCTGATGCATTGCCATGAAATTATCGACAATTTCCTTGAAAAGCAATATGCAGACAATGCTTGTGGAAAAATACCGATGAAAATGTGGAAAATTCTTGAAAAAGCATCTTTTGTCTAACGGCTAAGCCCTAAATCTGATTGCGGTGATCTTATTTTATTTATACTTTATTTTATGTACAAAAATTAGCCAAAAAGAACCTTAAAATCATGACCGGTCTATTTCTAGTGCCCGGCAACGGAAAAGGTCGCTCTTTGTAGAAATAAAAATCGGAATTTCAGATTTTCATGCCTCGTAAACATCTGGCTCATAATTTACTTCCCAATAAGAAAACTTTAACGCCCCGCGCTTCTTCAGCTGTCGGTCTGAAGACAATAATTCGGCTTCCATCCAAGTTCAAGGGCGTGGATTTAATGCAACCAACGGTCGGAAACGCTTCCGTAGGGGAGCCGGGCCGGGGTTGGCATCTTACACACAAAACAAACCATCAAATTATGCGCACGAAATTATTTTTAATCACGCTGACCTGCCTGTGTATCGCCACGGTCTCCTTCGGCCAGGACTTTTACGTGGGAGGCAACATCGGCAATGCTTTCCGCGACAAGAGTGTCTCTGACCTTTCGGGAGAAGACTTTAAGCTCGACGAAAACGCCTTCGCCTGGAAGGCCTACGCGGGTATCGATTTCGGTTTCTTCGGCATCGAAGGCGGCTACCATGATTTTGGCCAAGTGGAGCGCACGGTTGACAATGTAATTCTTGAAGACGAAACCAAAGGCTGGGATGCTTTTGGTAAAGGCACCCTCGATCTTGCCTTCCTGGAATTTTTTGGCAAGGCGGGCGTCTTTTTTGAAAATACGGATCAACAGGTAGCCGGAAACTTCTTTGACAAAGAACGCACCAACTTTGCCTGGGGCTTCGGCGCCGGTCTTAATTTGGGGCGTGTCGGATTGCGCCTGGAATGGGAAAACTTCGAGGTCAATCCCGATAAACTTTCCATGCTCTCGGCGGGCGCCACCATTACTTTCGGCAATCGCGACCGGAGATAAATTCGGGCTTGCAGATATGTAAAGTGTTGCGTGATGCCCGTCCTCCGGCGTCTGCCGGGTGAAAATGGTGAATGCCATCCACACCTGTAGAAAAATTTAACCCGGATTTAAAGGCCCGACCCTTGGGGAGGGCCCCCTCTTCGTCTTTGGCGCCTGGTCTTTTTGTTAAAGCTGGATTAAAAGATCAGGCCGCCAAAGCCCCCCAAAGCACAAATTTTTTCCTTCCAAGCAGCATTTTCGGTCTTTCAGTTGACTATGTTAAAAACGCACCCAATCTTAATGGGGTGCTCCTTCAACTCCTCCGCTACGCCTACCCTTACCTTCGGCAACCCGGGCAACCAGAACCTGGGGCCGGTTGGTGGAAAACAAGAGCACGAGTGCGGTGTTGCCGTTTCATTGATGAGAGGGGAAATGGAAATGGATGCCCCCGGGCCTTGGGGCCTGGGGGGCTTTTTGGAAGGGCTCGGTCTGGTGGCCTCGCATTGGTTGGGGGGGATGTGAACCAGTATTCATTCGCATCCCTTTGTCCGGACAGTGGGCTGTGGGGCGCCGGCATCCAGTTAGGGTCATCGGGCCGCATCCATTTCACTCGATCGGTAAATTGTACACTACTCGCAACTGCGCGATAGGTCCATCCTGAAAATTCACGTTTTGCTGCACCCGCTCATCTCCGATTCGGATGATGCTGATGCGCAGATCCATTTGCTGATCGCCGGCGAATTGCGCGTATTCGCGGCTGAGGGCATAGCCAAGGCGGCTTTCCAGGTGGAGGTTGCCCCATAGCCGGTAGCGCCCGAAGAGGGTGAGGTCGATGCTTTTACGCTCGATATAATCG
>CAYWHT010000771.1:0-1980 GCA_964458135.1 uncultured Saprospiraceae bacterium
GTGGGCTTCTTTGACTACATTGGCCGTTACCAGTTTGTAGTAAGGGCTATAGATGGCGGGCGTAAAGCCCAGTTCCTCGATTTGGGCATCCACGCTTTTCGGCGATTCCACCAACAGGGCGGTGGTCTGATGAGGCGCCAGTGCACGCACCGCCCTCAGTGCGCGAAGGTCGAAGGATTGGACGCAGCTGCGGTCGGCTATCGCCAATGAGTCAAGCGTTTGCAGTAGTAAGCGGGCAAAGGTTTGCGGAGGAGGAGTCAGGTAATCATCCCATTGCGGGCGACTTTTGATCTCGATGTTGTACTGGGGCGGCTCCCGATTGTGCTCGCTGCAATACCGCTGCACGGCTTTAACCACTTCCGAAAGCAAGGGCTTTTTCACCTTCTGGGCTTCCTGCCCGGGAAAAGCGCGGTTGCCCCGGCTCCCGCAGTCGTACTCCCGGATCCTTGCGTAATTCATCTCCAGGATATTGAGCGCATTCTCTTCTGCCGGCAGCACCGGCCGGCCATTCGGATGCTTGCAAATCTCGTGAGACATCCAGGGCTCGTGGGAAACCACTACCTGACTATCCGCGGAGATGACGACGTCCATCTCCAGCGTCCGCAGCGGAAACTCCAACGCTTTGAGAAAAGCCGGAATGCTGTTTTCCGGCAACAAGCCGCGGGCGCCGCGGTGCCCTTGCCAGTCAAAGTTTTCCGGTAACGGGCTGGAGGTTTCCTCCGGATGGTCGCGCCCGCAACCAGCAATGACCCAAGCGGACAGCAGCATCCAGAATATTGTATTTCGCATGGTCAGAACGATTATTACTCCGGCCTATTGATTTAAGTAACCCACCGCTAAATTACAGAGCATTTTGACCCCGAGTTTCATACCGCTATCATCGATGTAAAAGTCCGGCGTATGGTGAGGCGCCGCTTCCGCCGGATCGGTTCCTACAGGCATGCCGCCTACGAAAAGAAACAAGCCCGGCACCTCTTCGGCGTAATAGGAAAAATCCTCCGCTCCGGTAATAGCTTTGGAGAGGATCGTGTTTTGCGGGCCGGCGGTCGCTTCGATCGTCGGTAACATCTTTTGGGTCAATCCGGGATCATTGTAGGTTACGGGTATACCATCGCTGATGAAGACTTCCGCGGTGGCGCCGAAGCTGGCGGCGATATTTTCGGCCGTGCGCCGCATCCGCTCGTGAATTTGCCGTTGCATGGCCGTATCCAGGGTGCGAATGGTGCCGATCAGGTTGACTTCCTCGGGAATGATATTGTTACGAACACCGCCCTGAATCTTGCCTACGCTGATCACGGCGGCTTCCTTGGTGAGCTCTACTTGCCGGCTAATGATGTGTTGTAATCCTTGAATGACCTGGGCGGACACGGTAATGGGATCGACTCCGCCCCAGGGCTGGGAGCCGTGTGTTTGCTCACCCATGATCTTGATTTCAAATCGATCGGCGGCGGCCAGAGCGCCCCCCGGCTTATAGCGCACTTTTCCGACTTCCGTTTGGGAATTGATATGCAAGCCGAAGATCGCATCAACATCGGGGTTTTTGAGCACCCCTTCCTTGACCATCATATCGGCGCCGCCCTCTTCTCCTGGGGGCGCTCCTTCTTCGGCAGGCTGAAAGATGAAGACGATGTTTCCGCGGAGCTCATCTTTCATTTCGGTAAGGATCTGCGCCGCCCCCATGAGCATGGCGACGTGGGTGTCGTGCCCGCAGGCGTGCATCACCCCGACCTCTTCGCCCAGATAGGTGGTCGTTTTGGTGGAGGCGAAGTCGACCGGCGTGCGTTCCCGGACGGGCAGCGCGTCCATGTCGGCGCGCAGAGCCACCGTTGGGCCGGGCTTACCGGTACGCAAAACTGCCTTAACGCCGGTATGGGCAATTTCGGTTTCCACTTCCAGGCCCAGGGATCGCAAGTGCTTAGTTACATACTCGGCGGTTTCGTATTCCCGGTTGGAAAGCTCCGGATTCTGGTGGATGTGATG
>CAYWHT010000772.1:0-1977 GCA_964458135.1 uncultured Saprospiraceae bacterium
CCCATCCTTCCAATCGAATTGCTTAGTGTATAGTCTGACAACCCAAAATTTGTGAATTCTGACTTGCTCTTTTTCCGCCTTGCTGCGTTGGAAAGCCTCGACAGAACTTAGGCTATGCCTACGTTTTCCGCCTTGCCAGCCGAAAAAATAGCGGCGTCATATTTTCACAAATCCTGAGTTGTCAGACTATAGATCACCACCTGATCTTGGATGGATGGGCTCGTAGCTGGCGTTCCTCGCCGACGCCGCGCATGAAAGATGGAATGGGTTCAGGGCTACCGTTTCGCGTTTAATGAAAGCGGTAGGCTTTATGTCTATCCCACATCAACCCTTTCATTATGCGGGGGCGCCGGCGCCGGGCTATCCCGGTGGCCGGTTAGCTACTGGCCTCATCCATTTCACTGAACTCCTTGACCGCTTCGCTGAGGTCGTACACTTCGGTTTGATCACCGAACTTTTGTTGAAGGATGCTGGCGCCCGCTGCGGAGCGGTATCCTCCGGCGCAGTGCACGACGACCGGCTTATCGGTCGGTACGTCTTGATCATCTTCGCGCAGATCGGACAGCGGCCGGTGAATGGCCGAGTCGAAGATTTTGCCATCTTCCACTTCACTGCTGTTACGCACGTCAACGATCGTGTAATTTTCCGGATGGGCTTTGAAATTTTCCAGTTGGAGGTTTTTGTTCTTGGTTTCGGCGTAAGCCGGATCAAAGACAACGGCCCCTTCGATCAGGGCTTCGTAGCCAATCTTGGCGGCCTTACGGATCAGCGTTTCGCGCTGCTCTTCGTTTTCCGCGATGAGGTAGAAGCTTTCGCGCGGATCGATCAGGGTGCCCAGCCAGGTTTCGAATTTATCGCCGTCCTGGATATTGATTGCATTGCTCAGGTGGCCGGCGCGGAACTGTTCGGCGCTGCGCCCGTCGACGACCAGCTTGTCGCGGTCCAGGTCGGCGCCGGGTTGCAGGCGCGGCACGGTTTCGATGCTTTCCCGCCAAGCGCGGGCTCCCCGCTTGTTGACCTCCACATCGTACGAGAAGTACTTAGGAATGAACGGCTGCCCCTCGATGAGGGCTTTGACGAATTCATCTTCGCTCATCTCCTTAAAGGCGTAGTTGGTCTTTAATTGCTCGCCGATGGTGCTCGACAGCTCTTCACTGATGCCTTTGCCGCAAAGGCTGCCGGGACCGTGCGCCGGGTAGATTTCGATATCCTCATCCAGCGGCATGAACTTCTCGCGGGTCGTTTTGTACATCATGCGTGCGAGCTCCTCACGCTTGGCCTGAATGTTGCCGGCCTTTTCACGCAAGTCGGGTCGACCCACATCGCCGATAAAGAGCGTGTCGCCGGTAAAGATGGCCCGGTCTTTTCCGTTTTCGTCTTCCAACAACACACTGATGCTATCCGGCGAGTGGCCGGGCGTATTGAGGGCTTTGAGCTTGACGCCATTGAGCTGCAAATATTGCCCCTCGTCAAATCCTTTGTGCGGGTAATCGGCGGCTACCAAATCGCTGACGTAAATGTCGGCCCCCGTCTTTTCCGCCAATTCGCGGTGGCTGCTGACAAAGTCGGCGTGGGGGTGCGTTTCGATAATGCCGATGAGCTTGGCGTTCTTTTCCTGTAGATAATCCAGATAGGGTTCCGGGTTGCGCGCGGGGTCGATGACTACCGCTTGATTTCCGGAGGTAACAACGTAGGAAGCATGCGCTAAACCTTCGTCATAGAATCTCTTGATATCCATAGTGATTATCGTTTTGATTCAATATATGAACATTTGTTCATGGGTTGAAGTTCGATGGGAAGACCGGTGATTGGTGGCTGTCTCCTTTTGGGGTGGGTAAATCCGTTAGTTCAGCCGGACAAGCAAAGTGTGGTTTCTCTTAGGTTTCAGGGAATACGTGAAAGGAAGAAATACCATTCACTATTTTATTAAAGAACCCATTGCGGGTTGAAATAAAAAGGCAGCGGGAATTCCCACTG
>CAYWHT010000773.1:0-1974 GCA_964458135.1 uncultured Saprospiraceae bacterium
GTTGAGCAGCGCATGACGAGGACGGCCAGGAATGGCGCCGCGTAATAGATCAATTCATGCATCATCCGGGTTAACGCAGCGAGGCGGAACTCCGAGGAGCGAAGCGACGATCAGCGAAGGTAAAAAGAGCCAGTCCGAATGCACCAATTTTGGGTTGGCAGACTCTATTCCCGCGGCGGGGTAGCGATTTTTTTACGGAGCTTGCAGGTGTTTTACAAATCCTTGAATGTTCTGGTGGCGCAATTGCCGGGCGTAAGCAGCCGCCTGCGCTCGTTGCGGAAATATGCCGGCGAGCAGGCGGTACACTTTCTTTCCCTGGTGATGGCTGACGAAGATATTGACCGGCTGATCCAGGCGGTGCTGCAAGGATTGCATTTGCCGCACCACATTATTGTAATCGCCGTACAGCCCGACTTGTACGCCATACTGCTCGCCCGTGCGGTTTGCGCTGGAAGAGGGGGCGGCTATGGCCTTTTCGGGTTGGGGGAGTGCCGGTTGATAGCTGACGGCCATGCCGTTGGATGGGCTGGAGTCCTCCTTCCGTTTCGGGCGCCCGGTCATGCCCCCGGAAGATCGATCGGGAAGCAAGGCCGGTCTGGCAATGTGGTGCGGTGTCTGGCGCCGGATTTTGTGTTTCGGAGCTTCCAATACGGGTTTTGCGGGCCTTTCCGGCAAAAGCTTTTCGAGGCGCCGGCCTAAGGTGGCGGCCTCCATGGCGGTTTCGTAGCGAGCCAGCAGCTGTCCCTTCTCATCGAAGATAAGCGTAGTGGGTAAAAAAACGATATCGTAAGCTTCCCGAACGGATTGGCTTCGGGGCGCATCGATGTCGATCTTCACCGAAAGAAAACGCTCGTTGAGCAGCCCGATCAGGTGGGTGTCCTGAAAGGCGTTGTTTTCCATCCATTGGCAGGGCATGCACCATTGAGCCGTGAAGTGGGCGAAGATCAATTTGTCTTCCCGGGCGGCCCGGGCTTGTAAACTGGCTAGATCTGTGTTTTGGAAATCAATTGACGCGGGGGCGCTGCCTTTTACAGCGGTTGCGCTGCATAACAACAGGAGCGCCACGCAAAGTGGCAGGTAGTTCATGGGATTTACGCTTTACTTAGGGATTATAATGTTCTGTCTTAATGCCTATCTTCTCGACCATCCGCAGATGCGCGATGCCTCGCCGCAGCGATCCGCCCGGCCGTCGTATGGAACAAAACTAAATATAAATCTGCGGTTAAGCAAGTTTGGAGTGTTCCCTTAGCGATGAAAGATTAATAGGTATCGTGTTTAGATAGGCTAGCGGTTCTTTAACGCCGGATAAAGGAAAAAGCGCTCCTAGAAAACCGACAGTTATTGATTGCTCATCGCTTAACACCGGATTATGCATGGCTTCGCAGTAGATGAATTCATCCATAATTCGGGTTAAACGGGGACCGAGCCGACTCTTATTTCGATTTACAATTCAGCAAATCCAGTAGGGCCATGTGATTGCAGAGCAGCGATTGGCTGGTTTCGAACAACTGCTCGAAGTGGCTCGTTAGCACCTGAAAATCCCGCGGCATTTCCCCCATGGAATTTAGTTTGTAGTGGTAACAGGTATACAGACCTTTAAATACACTCTCCATTTCTTTGGCCTTGGCGAAGAAGCTGTGGAGGACCTCCCGTTCGGCGGCCGATATCTTTTCAAATTGGGAAATGGCGGAGTCATAATTTTCCTGCCGGCTAAGGTCGTATTTGGTCAAATGAAGCAGGGAAACCCCAAATAGGTTGGAAAGCTTGAGCAAATTGCAAATTTTCGGCTCCGCGGTGCCGTTTTCGTAGGAGGCTATATTGCCCCGGTTTAAACCAATACGATTGGCCAGTTCCTCCTGACTGAAATCCATTTTCTTGCGAAGAAGACGAATGTTCTTATGGAGGAAAATGGTGTAATTTTCCTTTACCGTGTCCATACCTCTTACCTTTTCTGCCAATTTGAAAGTCAACTTT
>CAYWHT010000774.1:0-1973 GCA_964458135.1 uncultured Saprospiraceae bacterium
AATACCCCTCCCAAAACATCAAAGAACTTATTACACAGTGTACTAGTGCTTCGGGAACTAAATACTTGACAATTTTCGCGGACATACCCGTTCGAAAATTGTTAAGCCCTTCGGAAGCCCCGCAAATCTACAAGTGTTTGGGGTACCCACTGCCGAAAGGATTACGGGATTGAGCTACCCACTCCTCTCCGTATAAGTAATCATGGGTTAAGCTCGGAAAATTTCGGGCAGCAAACCTGCATGGCTTATCGATTTTTCGGCATTCATATTACAACTTGAAATAACATGAACGATGTTGATCGAAAATGAACGATTTTTGGGGTTGACAAATTCGTGAGGGGGTGTAATTTTGTAATAAGTCGATTGGCCAATGGCTTCAGGGGTTTGCCGAAAACCTGGGAGAGAGTAGGCACAGCCTTATAATCACCAACCCAATGAAGTTATTAAGGTCATCCATCTTCATCGTTCTATTCACGTTTTCCTATCATCTTATACCCTCTGCCATAGCTTGCTATGCAGGTGCCTGTTGCAATGAGGCTTGTGACCAAACCGTTTCTTGTAACGGAAGTATTGAGTGTCATGCAGATGCTAACACTGGAACCGTTAGATGTGACGGGGCCATTGCCAGGTGCGATGAACCTGTATCAAATGTAAGTAGTTTATTAGAATTTGCACACCCGCTGAAGGCAGCCCCGGCGCTTAGGGACTAACTCTACCTGTGTGTCGGGGCTTATTCTTAATCACTTCAACTACCATAAACATGAACAAAATAGGCCATCTTATTTTCTGTTTTTTCATTACTATCATTTACTTCTCCTGCAAGCCGGAACCCCGAATAGATGTTATAGGTAAACAATTCAGTCAAAATAAATCAACTATAAAGTTGAAGAAAGTGGATTCAGTAGATGCAGTAGGAGAAAACCTGTTTTTCAATTACATATTGGACTTCCAAAGATCAAAGCAACAACTTTTTATCGCCAGCAGCGCTTCCAATCAAATCGTTGCAGTTGACAAAAATTTTAGTCTACTGCAAAAAATTGGCCAACCCGGAGATGGTCCAGGAGAATTCTCCCATTTAAAATATATACACCCGACTCACAATCAAATATATGCCTCTGGAACCTCCAACCGAGGAATCGCCTATTTTTCCTACGATGGTCAGTTACAAGGCTCTGTCAAAATACCGGAGGCAGAAATTGTGGAAACCCATTTTTTAGTCCACGGAGATGAAATATACATCTCATCTCCGCGCAGCTCAAAAATGATTACGAGCTTTAGTACCGGTGGCGAAGTTCGTAAAGCATTTGGCGCCCCCTATCCCCATTTAACCGAAAAACAGGTTTGGTTAAGAAACCGGGGGCATCTCATCCCAAAAGATGAGACGAGTTTTTGGTTTATTGGGCATACGGAGCCCATAATCCAGATATATTCATACACTGGTCAACTCAAAAAAACCTTTGAATTGCGAAACATGCCAGTTATCAAACAATTTACCCAAGGAGTAGCCCTTCGGAGAAAGCGGGAAAACAATCCACAAAATACTGGCTACATTCTCTTCAATGATGCCGAATATCACAACCAAAAATTATTTCTTCTAATGTATACCTATGATCGAGAAGGCAAGCCGTCCATCGATAAAGTTTTGGTTTTAAATCACGTGGAAGGAAGCCTTACCCCCAGCCAAATCCTGGATTTATCGGAGCAGTCCAAACGGAACTGGTATTTGAGTTTTTGCATTTACGATAAACAGTTAATCACCTTTGATGTGATATCTAGTACATTTTATTTCTTTGAGTTGCCCGAATTATAGACTACTACTGATGCGTAGTAACCTTTCCAGGTTCCCACCCTTACCCTAAGATCCATAGGTTTATAGTCTGACAACATGAGATTTGTGCAAAAATGCACAGCGCCCGAGCTCGGAGAGGTCGCACATTTGTAGCTGCAAGCCGTTGGCCAGACACAACGCCCGA
>CAYWHT010000775.1:0-1955 GCA_964458135.1 uncultured Saprospiraceae bacterium
GTAAGGTACGGTGTTTTCGCGGAAAGGCCGAATAAAGTTGGAATCGATCACGTATCCCAGGGGCTCCAGGCGTTCGGGCGTGTTGCGAGCCAGCACCTCCCGTCCGTAGGTGGCTTCATCCACGTAGATCACCGGAGAAAACTGACTCTCCCGGTAGTAGATGGCGCCGAGGAGTATTAAGGCAATGCCGCTCGAGACCATCTGATGGAAATAGGTTTTTCGGTAGCGCTGCAGGGAAGACCGAGCGGGTTTTTTGATTTTAACCCGGGGCGTGGGAAGATAACGTCCGGCTTCTTTCAGAAAACGCGGAGGCTTTGCCCGTGGCAGCATGCGCCGGATATCCCCTACCGGTTCGAAGTCGACCACCTCTCGGTTTTTACTTCCGGCTAGGGTGCGGGCCGGCGTGGCGATTACCCGCACTTTTCCTTCTTGTTCTTCACCCGCGATGAGCAACAGGCCAAAGCCGTTATTGATGCATTGGTCCTTCAATTCTAAGAAGTATTTGTCTTCCCGTCGCGATTTTTTTTTCGCCTTGGGATCCTTGTCATCCCGCTTTTCCTGGCTGAATACGTCTTCTCCCACCGCAATCCACTGGTCATCGGCGTAGTATTGTTTGAATTGTTCGACGGCGTAAATGTACCGGTACCGACGCGCTCCGTGAAATGCAGCCCGGAATATCAGGAAAAAGGTTCCAATTAATCCTATCGATAACAGCAGGCTACGCAGCATCCCAAACTCGTGGAACACCAGCCATTCGTAAATGTGGGAAAGGGCAACGACAAAGGCGACCACTATCAATGACAAGGTCAAACTATCCCAGATCAGTAATTTCCGTTGCTTTTGGAAAAGCACCTCGTTGCGGGTGTTCAAGGAGGTCACCTCCAGGGTAGCCACGAATTGGGTGTTATCGGCTTTGAGGAAGCTCAGGTAACCATCGGCGATGATGCCCTCCTCCGTGCTGAGGTCGGTGCGCACACGCGACTCCCCTCCTTTTTCGGCACGGGGCCGGAAGCGGTAGTAGCTTTTGAGCTTGCGCAAGGCAATTCTTTTGATCCACTCCTCCGAAATATAGCCCATCAGCTCGGTTTTGTAGTTTGCCAAGCCACAATTTGCGCATGCTGACTTGGCAGACTTTTAGGCATTTGCCGGGTTGCCATTGAGGGCTTCCCAAAGTTGCACTACCTCCATGGCGGGTTTCACATCGTGCACGCGCAGCAGGCTGGCGCCTCGCTCCAGGGCGGCCATGTGCAGGGCCGTGCTGCCGTTGAGGGCTTCCGCCGGCCGGGTTCCGATGACCTTATTGATCATGGACTTTCTCGACACCCCCACCATGAGTGGGGCGCCTAAAGTTTTGAACAACGGCAACTTGCGCAACAGTTCGTAATTGTGTGCAATGGATTTGCCGAAACCAAAACCCGGGTCGATGATCAGGTCTTTGACGCCCAGGGCGCGAAGCCGGCCTGCTTCGGCAATCAAAAAGTCCAGCACCTCTGCAACTACGTCTTCGTAAGTCGGCTTTTGTTGCATGGTTTTGGGGCTGCCTTGCATATGCATGAGTATGTAGGGCACGCCTAATCGGGCAACCGTGGTGTAGAGCCCATCGTCAAAGGCGCCGGCTGAGATGTCATTGATCAGGTGCGCACCGGCGGCGACGGCTTCCTCAGCCACCCTCGACCGGATCGTATCTACGGAAATAAAAGCTTCCGGAAAGCGCCCGGCCACGCTCCTCACCGCGGGAAGCACCCGGCGCAATTCTTCCTCCACGGCAACCAATTCCGCGCCCGGCCTGCTGGACATTCCGCCCAGGTCGAGGATAGCCGCCCCCTCTTCGAGCATGGACTCGGCCCGGCGCAACATATCGGCTTCGGCCAGGTACCGTCCGCCATCGTAAAAAGAATCGGGCGTCAGATTCAGGATTCCCATAATCAAGGGGCGGTGAAGGCTGAGTATTCGCC
>CAYWHT010000776.1:0-1945 GCA_964458135.1 uncultured Saprospiraceae bacterium
CGCAGGAGCATACCTGGATGGAGAAGATCTTGGTGTTTGAGTAAATGGTAGCCGGACGAGGCTTTGGAGCAAGAATTTTCCCTTGCCAGGGCCACGCCTTTCTGCCTTGAAGAGCAAGCCGCCTCGCCGTTTTGGCGGGGCGGCTTTGTTATGACGTAGATTCGTTGAATAGGGTCGCTCCGAAAGAGGATGGGTTGGCATCGGGACTCTCTGGATACCATAGCGCTTTAACCCGGATGATGCATGGATTCTTCGTCACGAGAAGCCAAAATGGTTGCCAGGCTTGGGCGCCCGCAGGAAGGAGACGCGCAGGCGTATCCCCAGATACGGTGAGCATCGACTGACGAGGACGCCCAAGAATGGCGGGCAGTTTGGCTTCGCAGTAGATTAATTCATGCATCATCCGGGTTAAAACTAAGGGCTGGGATGGATGGTGAGCAAATGCTCCTCACCGCTTTGCACGGGGTACCGAAAGAACTATCCCGATGGCCGGTTACCGCGAGGTCGGTTTACCTTAGTTTTAGCAGCAAAATCTATAGCAGGAGTGACCGACCCACCTTCGTACAAGTACTACGGCGGGCAATAAAAGGAACGCGGTTCAGTGCAAAATTTGGCAAGAGTAGCCCAAAGGGTAAAATCTAAACAAGCTCTTAAAAGCTTTTTATATCCGTATTCTGGCGGCCGGTCCCGTGCCGGTGGAAGTGCTGCCCCAATTATGGCAGACCGGCGACCAATAGTTGTCTAAAAAATTAATCCTGGGCCCGTACTGGAAGCAAAGCCCAAAAAATTTTATATTAAGGAAAAACAAGTCGAATTTTCCATCATGCCTTTATCATCCATCCCTGCATCGACGCTGGAATTTCTCCGCGAACTGGACGCAAATAACCACCGCGATTGGTTCGTCGCCCACAAAGATTGGTACCAGGAGGAACGGGATGCGTTCCGGCAATTCACCGAAGCGCTGATGGAACGCATGCAGCAGCACGACCAAATCGAGGATAAGAAAATCTTTCGCATTTACCGGGATTTGCGCTTTGCGAAAGACAAGACGCCTTACAAGCCTTACTTCAGCGCCACGTTCAAACGGGCGGGCGCCCGGCTGCGCGGAGGGTATTACCTTTCGGTGGCGCCGAATAATCAGACGGTGGCGGGCGGCGGCTTTTACGGCCCCAGCAAGGAGGATCTGCGGCTTATCCGTCAAAAAGTAGCCCGTAATGCTCCGCCTTTGCGAGAAATCTTAAATGCTCCCGCTTTTCGCGAAACCTTCGGCGAGCTAAAAGGCGAACGGGTTAAAACCGCGCCAAAAGGATATTCGAAAGATCACCCCGCCGTCGATTTATTGCGGTATAAACAGTTTTACGTCTTGCGGAATTTTGCGGATGAGGAAGTCTCGAAACCGGATTTTGCAGCGCAGATCGATGCAAGCTACCGGCGCCTGCGTCCCTTTTTTGATCACATGAGCGAAATTTTAACAACCGACCTGGATGGGGCGCCGCTTTACGAATAGGGCTTCAAAGGCAAGAAATACGGGGGTTTTGCATGGTGCATCAGCCAAGTATTCGGAAAAAATGTAACTTTTTTTCCGGTAAGACTTGAAACAAGTTAATCCTTTATTTACCTTGCAGTGTTAAATGGGAAAGGCGAAAGCGCCTTTTTTGTTCAGAGTAAGCGTAATTTTTTGTTGACCAATGAGTATGAAAGAGAAGTTGTGCTACAAAAATTAGCTTTCTAGACCGTATTCAATTAAATTTTTTATAGATGAACATTTTTGTAGCAAAACTGAATTTTGACACGCAGGAGGACACCCTGAGGTCTACCTTTGAAGAATTTGGAGAAGTGAGTTCGGCCAAGATAATCATGCACAAAATCACCGGTAGATCAAAAGGATTCGGGTTCGTTGAAAAGCCCGACGACGAAGAAACCCGGGCCGCTAACAAAGAATAGA
>CAYWHT010000777.1:0-1941 GCA_964458135.1 uncultured Saprospiraceae bacterium
ACACTGTACTGCTTACTTTAGGCGCGCCGCTCAGGATTTCCTCATTGGCGTAGTCGCGATATTGTTCGAAGTTTTCCACGAATTGGCGGGCCAGTTTTTCGGCGGTACGATCGTAGGCCGACTGGTCGGACCAGGTATCGCGTGGGTTGAGGATGTTATCTGGCACCCCGGGCACGGAAGTGGGCATGTCCAGTCCGAACACTGGGTGGGTCTGGTATTCCGCCTTGTCGAGCTTGCCTTCCAGCGCAGCGGCGATCATGGCCCGGGTGTAGGGCAGTTTGATGCGCTTACCTACGCCGTGGGGGCCGCCCGACCAACCGGTATTGACCAGCCAGATGTCGACTTCGTGCTCGATCATCTTTTCACCCAGCAGCTCGGCGTAGCGGGTGGGGTGCAGCGGTAAGAAGGGAGCGCCGAAGCAGGCCGAGAATACGGTTTGCGGCTCATCGATTCCGGCTTCGGTGCCCGCTACTTTGGCCGTGTAGCCCGAGATGAAGTGGTACATGGCCTGCCCTTTTTTCAGCCGGCTGATGGGAGGCAGCACGCCGTAAGCGTCGCAGGTCAGGAAGAAAATGTTATTGGGATGCCCGCCGATGGAAGGCTCAACCGCGTTGGGAATGTGGTGAATGGGGTAAGAGACCCGCGTGTTCTCGGTAACGGAGCGGTTGGTGAAATCCACCTCCGTAGTGCCCGGTATAAAACGGGTGTTTTCCAGTAAGGCCCCGAATTTGATGGCCTCCCAAATTTGCGGTTCGTTCTCTTTAGATAAGTCGATGACCTTGGCGTAGCAGCCGCCTTCGAAGTTGAAGATGCCCTTCTCGGTCCAGCCGTGCTCGTCATCGCCGATGAGGTAGCGATCGGGATCCGCGGAGAGGGTTGTTTTACCCGTTCCGGATAGCCCGAAGAAGATGGCCGTATCGCCCTCTTCGCCTTTGTTGGCGCTGCAGTGCATGGAAAGGATGTTGTGCTGCTCGGGCAGCAGGTAGTTGAGCACGCCGAAGATGCCTTTTTTGGTCTCTCCGGTGTAGCCCGTGCCGCCCACCAGGATGATCCGCCTGGTCATGTTGATGATGGCGAAGTTTTCGTTGCGGGTGCCGTCTACTTCGGGATCCGCCTTAAAAGTGGGGTCGGCAAAAACGGTGAAGCCGGGGGAAAAGTCTTGCAACTCCTCTTCGGAGGGCCGCAGAAACATGTTGTAGCAGAAGAAGTTGTGCCAGGCCTCCGTATCGATGACGCGCAGGTTGAGGCGGTAGTTCGGGTCGACTCCCGCGTAAGCGTCCCGTACGTATAGCTTTTTGTTGGCGAGGTTGGTGATCATCCTTTGGTAGATGTTCTCAAATTTCTCGGCATCGTAGCTGATGTTGATGTCTCCCCACCATACAGTATCGCGGGTCAGGTCATCTTCTACGATGTAGCGATCCTTGGGCGCCCGGCCGGTGAATTTACCGGTATCGCACATGAGCGCGCCGGTGCTGGTAAGCGCGCCCTCATTGTTTTTGAGGGCTTCGGTGATCAGCTCGGCGGGGCTCAGGTTCCACATGACCCCCTTGAATTGGGTGATTCCTAGATCGGCGAGATCTTTCATTAGGTGTTGTAGCTTGGTTGGCTTCATAATCATTATTGTTTTTGCCTTGGATGTGTGCGGGCAAAGTTAGAGGCTGCCCACTGCCTACAAGATGATAGAAGTAAGGAGACTCGATGATAATTGTCAGTGGGAAGAGTAATCCAAACCAACCCTAAAGAATGTTTGGTGGGCAGAGGAAACAACAAATGAACCCATTGCGGGTTTGGTCTTTGAGTCGAAAATTAGCCATTTTTTGATTAGACAAGGTTTACCCAACCGAACGGGTGGGCGGAGTAAGCTAAATGAGGATTTTCGCAACGCCGTATAATCAAAAAATTGCAATTTGGAGGCCAACTACTAAACCCGCAATGGGTTCA
>CAYWHT010000778.1:0-1930 GCA_964458135.1 uncultured Saprospiraceae bacterium
CTTTCGCCAAAAGACACTGCCAAAGCGCAAAGTTACTTATTACACAGTGTACTAGCTACCGGCCCGCCTCCCGGAGGGCAGGCAGGCGCCATTCACCAAAAACCACCCCACCTGCTCCACCACCTCTCCATCCCATAAAATGCGGTAATGCCCTTTCCCCCTGACCGGGTAAAGCTGCGCATGTTTCACCGCCCGGTGCACCTGCAGCGTATTTTCGTAGGGCAACACCCGGTCGTCTTCGCTGTGCAATAATAGGATTTGGTTGACCCGGGCCTGGTTAGCCAGTTTACTGACCTGCATCTGCTCAACCGGCGTCTGGTAACGCATTTCCAGGCTCCGGATCATAGTGTTTACGCGGTCTTTACGCAGCCGCATCAGGCGGCCAAAATCCTGCAAGACGTGCTCCAGGCGGTCGGGAGTCGTAATCATCACCATCCTATCGATCATGCGGTCGGGGCGCCGGCTCAGGGCGTAAGTGGTGGCGGCACTGCCGAAAGAATGCGTAATGGCGACGCGGATGTCGTAACGGTCCAGGAGCTGTTCCACGAAGCCGGCAAAGTGGAAGAGATCCGTTGTTTCACCACCACTTTTTCCGTGGGCCGGCCCGTCAAAGGCTATTACGCGGTAGCCGCCCGCAAGCAGCGGCTCCACAAAGGCGCCCATACTACCGGCATTGCCTTCCCAGCCGTGCACGAGTAGCGCCAGGGGGCGGTCCTCCCCCCTGCCCCAATGGTAGAGCCGGATAGGTATTGAACCGTAGGTCAGGACCTCCGTTTCGGCTTTCGCCAAAACCGCCGTTTCTCTTTCGCGGACTTTCGCGTTGAAAGGCGTAGAAAATAACCGAATGGCGCGCTCCGCACCCATTTTGGGATTCAACCAAAAGGCGGTGCGTAGATACAGGCGATAGCTGTTCAACAAAAGTAATAATCGCAATTGCTTCATAATCTGCGTGCATTCAGGGCCTCAAGCTTCCAAAAAGGGTAAGAGTTCTCCCAGCACCCGCTCGGGCTGATCCCAGGGAACGAGATGGCCGGCTTCCGGAATTTCGGCGAAAGCCGCTCCCGGAATACGGGTCTGTAACTCACGCCCTTTGGCAATCGGAATCCAACCATCCTCGCGGGCCCAGATGATTTTGGTCGGACAATCGATCTGACCGTAACCGTCTTCCACTTCCTGAGTATAGCGCATGTCCATCTGGGCAATTTGCCGGTAAAAGGCGGCCTTGCCTTCCGCTCCGATCCAGGGCCGTACAAGCAATTCGAGCTCCCCCTCGTGCAGCGGATGGTAGAGCGCATCCTGAATGTAAGCCCTGACCATAGCCTCGTGGATGTAGTCGGGCAATTGATTAAATACCGTTTCGTGCTCGCGCACCTGTTGTACAAAGGGCGACCCCCAGGGCGACAGCGCCACGACATCCACCAGCGCCAACTTTTCCAGCTGCAAGCCATTCAGTACGATGGCTCGCAGCGTGGTGGCGCCGCCAAAATCGTGCGCCACCACCAGCGGGCGCTCCACCCCCCAGTGATCCAACAGTTCCATCAACACCTGATTTTGCACCCCCAGCGAAACGTCGCCCTCCACTTTTTCAGACCGGCCGTACCCCAGCAAATCATAAGTGTAAACGGTGAATTTATGGTGCAGCACCGGCAGAAAACGCTGCCAGATGACCGAAGAAAAAGGCGTGCCGTGAAGCATAATCAGCGGGGCGCCGCTGCCAACAACTTGATAGGCGATATTCCCGTGGGTAGAGTGGAATTGTTCCATAATCCGGAATTAAAAGCTTGATGCTAAAGCTCGGCATCAAGGTTGGAAAAAAACAGACACAGTTTAAGTAATTAGGGGTATAACAGGACAAGAAGAAATTTCTGGTGAACGGAATGAACCCATTGCGGGTTTAGTAGTTGGCCTCCAAATTGCAATTTTTTGATTA